>SBFL01000267.1 GCA_006227965.1 Bacteroidota bacterium
CGGGGAAGGATCTAAACCGGTCACTGGCCCGTCATTGCCTGGTTCAGATCGGTGACCTGACTCAATCCCTGCAATCCTTCCGAAAAGAGGGGTTTTCTACCCTTTATTGCGGACAGCGCCCCGGTGCCTTTCTGAAGGGGATTGCATCAGGGCAGGAAATGGAATGGTACCCGGACCTGGAACTACCCCCTTCCGGAAACGTCCTTTTAGCCCTGATCCCGCCCAGTGCGAAACCCGGTGAGAATTTCGGCCTGGAACCTGCTGCTTTGCAGGCCATTGGAGAGCTCGCTTCCAACATACGCGTGATTTTATACCTTTTTGGAAACCCGTACCTGCTCAGGCACCTCCCCCTTTCCCTCTTTAAAGGGGTGGTATGCGCATTCCAACCCCTTCCTGCCTTTCAGGATGCGGCCGCGGCGCATTTTCTTGGTCAAATACAGGCTGAAGGGGAACTTTCCATAGATTTGGAATATGACTGAAAACAACTCTCAAATCCTCGGAATGATGTCCGGCACCTCACTGGACGGCCTGGACATGGCGCTTTGTGAATTCACAGAATCCCAGCATGGATGGTCCTACCGTATCCTGAAAACAGATTTCAGGGGCTATGATGAGGCCATCCGCGGCGAACTCCATAACGCGATCTATGCGAATGGGGAGGAATTACTCCAACTTCACGAATCCTACGGGTGGTGGCTGGGAAAGCAGGCGCGTGATTTTCTTAACGGGGAAGGGGTGCAGCCTGATGCCATTGCAAGCCACGGGCATACGGTACACCACAGGCCCGATAAGGGATTTACCTTTCAGCTAGGAGCTCCCCGGCAAATAGCCATTGCCACCGGGATCAGAACAATAGGGGATTTCCGTTCCCTGGATGTCGCTTTGGGAGGGCAGGGCGCACCCCTGGTGCCGGCTGGAGACCAACTGCTTTTTAACCAATATGACTTTTGCCTGAACCTCGGGGGGATTTGCAATATTTCCTTTGACCTGCATGGGGAACGAATCGCCTATGACATCGGGATCTCCAACATGCTGCTGAACCATCTTTGCAGTCCTGAGGGGCTTCCCTATGACTCAGAGGGATCGCTGGCCAGAAAAGGAAGGCTGAACCCCTCCCTGCTAAAAGCCCTTGACGGCCTGCCCTTTTATGCCAAACCCTTTCCGAAATCCACTGGCTATGAATGGTTCCGGGATGCCATCCTTCCCCTGCTGGATCGCTTTGAAGACCAAACGGAAAACCTTCTGCACACCGCGGTTCAGCATATTGCGGGGCAAATCAGCCGGCAGATTCAAAAGATCGCCAATAAGGGGTCTGTACTGGTCACCGGAGGAGGAGCCCTGAACACCTATCTGATGGAGGTGCTGCAGGAACGGCTTGGCCCCGCCTACAATATAGAGCTGCCTTCAAAGGAGCTGATCAGCTTTAAGGAGGCGCTTATTTTCGCCTTTCTGGGAGCGCTGCGACTCCGGGGGCGCACTAACGTTTTGGCTTCGGTAACCGGAGCAACCCGGGATTCCTGTTCTGGGGTGGTGTTTGAACCCTGATCTTTTTCCGAATCTGACCTGGTATGGCATGAGGTGATTTGACAAAGCGCGCCTGATTCTGTTGTGCTATGAAATTGCAGGGTTGCAGGATAGATTGAATACGGGTGGGTGGGGGTGCCCTGCCCCTTCACTCTCTTCTGCTGACAACCTGCCCTCAGCTCCCAATTATCTCAGGAACTCTTAAAGGGGTATGTTTCCGTGCTTCCGTTTGGGCTGGTCCACTTCCTTGTGATTCAGGGAAGCAAACCCCCTGATGAGCTTCCTTCGCGTTTCCCGCGGCAGGATCACCTCATCGATAAACCCACGACGTGCAGCGCGGTATGGATTGGCAAATTTGGCCGCATATTCCGCCTCTTTTTCCGCCAGGATCTTTTCCGGGTCCTCGGCCTGGCTTATTTCTTTGCGGAAAATAATCTCGCTGGCACCCTTGGCCCCCATTACGGCAATTTCCGCCCCGGGCCAGGCATAGTTCAGGTCGGCTCCGATGTGTTTGGAATTCATCACATCATAGGCGCCCCCATACGCCTTTCGGGTAATGACGGTGATGCGGGGCACGGTTGCCTCACTAAGGGCATAAAGCAGTTTGGCGCCGTGCATAATGATCCCGGACCATTCCTGGTCCGTACCCGGCAGAAAGCCCGGGACATCCACCAGGATCAGGAGCGGAATGTTGAAACTGTCGCAAAAGCGCGTAAACCTGGCCGCTTTCCGGGAACTGTTACTGTCCAGGACCCCGGCCAGGAACAGGGGTTGGTTGGCAATAACCCCGATACTTTTCCCCCCCAGGCGAGCAAAACCCGTGATGATGTTTTCCGCATAGTCCTTATGGATTTCATAAAAAGTATCCCTGTCTATGATCCCCTGTATCACCTCGTGCATGTCGTAGGGTTTGTTGGGGTTTTCCGGGACAATCCCCATCAGCTCCTCCCGCATTTCATCAGACAATTCAAAGGGAAGCTCCGGGGCTTTTTCCCGGTTGCTTTGAGGAAGGTAGGACAGCAGGGTCTTCAGGTCTTCCAGACAGGCGACATCATTGGGGGCTGTCCTGTGTGCAACTCCGGATTTTACCGCGTGGGTCCCGGCCCCTCCCAGTTCTTCAGAGGTCACATTTTCGTTGGTCACCGTTTTTACCACATTGGGGCCGGTTACGAACATGTAGCTGGTTTCTTCCACCATCAAAATGAAATCTGTCATTGCCGGTGAATAGACCGCCCCTCCGGCACAGGGGCCCATGATGGCCGATAGCTGTGGAACAACCCCCGAGGCACGTACGTTCCTGTAAAAGATGTCCGCGTACCCGCCCAGGGAGCGCACTCCTTCCTGTATCCGGGCCCCGCCGGAATCGTTCAACCCAATGACAGGCGCCCCGACCTGCACGGCCAGGTCCATTACCTTACAGATTTTTTCAGCATGGGTTTCCGATAGGGAGCCACCGAAAACCGTGAAGTCCTGGGCATAGACATATACCAGCCTGCCGTGTATGGTACCATAACCTGTCACCACACCATCCCCGTAGTATTTCTGGGAGGCCATCCCAAAATCTGTGGTCCGGTGGGTTACCAGGGCTCCCATTTCTTCAAACGAACCCTCATCCAGCAAATACCCGATCCGCTCGCGGGCAGTCAGTTTTTTCTGGGAGTGCTGCCGTTCGATCCGCTTGGGGCCACCCCCTTCCCAGGCTAGTTTTAATCGTCTCTGAAGTTCTTCGATCTTCTTGTCCATAACTATTATGTAGGGATTCGCAATTGTTTCTGATCTTCCAGGTACTGTCTAAGCGCAACAGCCGCTGCGATCCTGGCTTCTGTTTCCTCACGGGCCCGCAGCAACTCAGCTGAATAGTGCTCCCTGACAAAGTGGGTATTGAAGTCCCCGCTGCGGAAGGCGGGATGCCTGCATACAAAATCTCCAAACGGCAGGGTGGTCGCCACTCCTTCCACCTGATACATGGAAATGGCTTCCAGCATTCGCTGAATCGCCTCGATTCGGTTGCTGCCATAGGTTATGAGTTTGGCGAGCATCGGATCGTAGTAGATGGGCACCTGCATGCCCTCCTCAAAACCATTGTCTACCCGTATGCCCGGGCCTTCGGGCAGCCGGTACCGTTCGAGTTTTCCCACGGAGGGGAGAAAATCATTTTGCGGGTCCTCAGCATAGACCCGCAGTTCAAGGGCGTGCCCGCGGATCCGGAGTTCTTCCTGTGATATGGGCAGCTTTTCCCCCCTGGCCACCCGGATCTGCAGGTCAACAAGATCTACTCCCGTGATCAGTTCGGTAACCGGGTGTTCGACCTGAAGGCGGGTATTCATTTCCAGGAAATAGAAATTATGTTCCCCGTCCAGCAGAAATTCCACGGTTCCGGCCCCAACATATCCGCAGGCCCTGGCCACATCCACCGCGGCCCTTCCCATACGATCCCGGAGCTCAGAGGTCAACACGGAAGAGGGTGCCTCCTCAACCACTTTCTGGTGCCGCCTCTGTATGCTGCATTCACGTTCAAAGAAATGGAGGATGTTCCCATGGGTATCCGCCATCACCTGTATCTCGATATGCCTGGGGGAACTGATATACTTTTCGATAAACACGGAACCATCCCCAAAAGCTGATTCAGCCTCACTCATGGCCCGCTGGATCTGGGATTTCAATTCTTTTTCGGCCTCGACTATGCGCATGCCCTTTCCCCCTCCCCCGGCAGCTGCCTTGATCAGGATGGGAAATCCAATGTTCCGGGAGACCTCAAGGGCCTCATCCATATCCGAGATGGCGTGGTCCGTGCCGGGCACCATGGGTATATCATAGGCTTTTACCGCTTCCTTGGCGGCCAGTTTATCGCCCATGGTTTGGATAGCTTCCGGGCCCGGGCCTATGAACACCAGGCCATGCTCGGTAACGGTCCGCGCAAAACCAGAATTTTCGCTCAAAAAACCATACCCGGGGTGGATGGCATCCACCCTCATAGTCCTGGCTATTTCCACAATATGCGCCCCCTTCAAATAGGATTTGGAGGAGGGGGCTTCCCCAATGCAGACCGCCTCATCGGCAAAGCGGACATGGGGGGCATCCCGGTCGGCTTCCGAAAACACGGCCACTGTTTTAATTCCCATTTTTCGGGCCGTCCGCATCACCCGGATGGCGATCTCGCCCCGATTGGCTACCAGTATTTTTTGCATCTTCAGGTATTGTTTATTCAAATTCCAAAAGGAGGTGCTTCTTGTCCACGGCCATACCCCTGGTGACTGCTACCTTCTTGACAACCCCCTCCCTGGGGGATAGAATGACATTTTCCATCTTCATGGCCTCTAGTACCAGCAACGCATCGCCTTCCCGCACGGTATCCCCTTCCGAAACCTGGATGTCCAGGATCAGGCCAGGCATGGGAGCCTCAATCTGCGATATATTCCTGGCGGAACCCAGTTCGAATCCCATATCTGATATCAGCTGGTCCAGATTATCGGAGATTTGAACGCTGTAGGGCTTTCCATTTACGGAAATCCGGTAGTGTTTGTCGTTAAAATCGGCCTGGAGAATATTCGTTTCATAGGACTGATGATCGCTGAGCACATGGACCGATGTGGCATCCGTCCGGGCCATATCGTAAGCATTCAGGGCATCGGCGTCCATTTCAAACGACCATTCCCCTTCTACCAGGACCTTGTAGAGTACAGGCATATTGCGTTTTTTAAGGCTTTTGTATAAAAATAAGGGTTCATATGGAATGTCTGGGGAAGGGACCTGTGTTTTTTATCCACATTGATAAATTGCCAGGAAGGACCGCGAAAGTGCCTTCTGTTCAATGGATTTTCCGCTCATCGGAACCCTCTGATGAGATCCCTGATTTTTCGGACAGGTTTGTCCGCCCTGCAGGAGGGCCGAGTGAATCTAAATTCCTATTTTTGATCTAAATTCTATCCCTCATGTTAACCATCGGAATCGCTGGAGGTACGGGATGTGGGAAAACAACGGTCGTCAAACAGATCATTGAGCAGCTCCCCTCCAACGAGGTCGGAATCATATCTCAGGATTCTTACTACCGGGACCTTTCCCACCTGAGTTATGAGGAACGATCCCGCGTCAATTTTGATCATCCGCGGGCGATTGATTTCGAGTTGCTCGAAGCCCACCTGAGGGAATTGCGGTCCGGGAATCCGATCCCCCAACCGGTTTATTCATTTGTGGATCACAACCGTACGCATCAGACCATAGAGACCTTCCCGCGCAAGGTGATGATCATCGAGGGGATCCTGATCATGACACAACCGGAGATCCGGGACCTGTTTGACATCAAGATCTATGTGCATGCCGATTCTGATGAGCGGCTCATCCGCAGGCTTAAAAGGGATATCACCGACAGGGGACGGGACCTGTCAGAGGTTCTTGAACGCTATCAGAACACGCTGAAACCCATGCATGAGCAGTTTATAGAACCCACCAAGGAATTCGCGGACATCATCATCCCGAACAACAAATACAACACGGTCGCCATTGAGATCGTCCGTGCGATTATCTCAGAAAAACTAATGTCGAAATGAGCTGGAAGGACCTTCGGAGAAAAAGGTGGTTTGGGATCGTGAGCAATATTTATGTCCTGATCCTGACCATTTTTGCCGTCTGGATGATCTTCTTTGACACCAACTCACTTTTGATCCACCTCGAATTGCGGAGGGAGATCGACAAACTTAATAAGCAACAGGAATTCCTGAGGGAGGAAATTGCCAGGGACAGGGAAATTATTGAAAAACTGTCCGATCCGAAAGAACTGGAGAAATTTGCTAGGGAGGAATATTACCTGAAGCGCAAGGGCGAAGAGATCTATCTAATCGAATACGAAGACAGCCTAAAACAAGATGAGGATGAAGACCAATAAGCCTTTCGGGGATTTTGAAGCGGTTGCTGCAAAAGCCTGGAAACAAACGATCCAGGCCGACCTCCGTGGTGGAGATTACAATGAGTTACTGACCTGGCTTTCCCCTGAAGGCATCACCGTTAAACCCTTTTATACCTCGGAAGACCTCCCCGATGGATTGGCTGGGCAGGGGAACCATCCATTTACATGGCAAATTGGCCATGCCGCCTTCCTGGATTCTGAAGCGGGTATTAACCTGGCCGGGGAAGCCCTGGAAAATGGTGCAGATGGGCTGCTGGCATCCGTTCATCCTGAAAATATTGCGGCGGTTTCAACCCTTCAGGGCCGGCAGGGTGCTAAATGGATGGACGCCGCGGGCTTCACCGCGGAAATGCTGAAGGAGGTACAGAAAATTGAAGATGCCTCCTGCGAATGGCTGCTGGACCCTATTGGTGGGTTGGTGACAACAGGGAACTGGCAGAAAGGGATGGAGGCAGACCTCAAAGGTTTGGGAACGCCCCTGAAGGAGTCAGCCGGAAAGAAGTTCCTTGCTGTGCACACATCCCATTACCAAAATGCAGGTGCCAACCGGGTGCAGGAACTGGCCTATGGCCTTGCCCATGTGAACGAATACCTTTTGTGGGCCGATAAAGCGCCTGGTATAAAACCCCTTCTCGGGGAACCTGTGTTCCTGGTAGCGGTTGGAAATGAATACTTTTTCGAAATAGCAAAGCTACGCGCGCTGAGGCGCTTGTGGGAAATTCTGGGCAAATCCGCTGGCCTGCCCGGTAAATGCCGGATTTTTGCGTTCCCAACCCGACGGAACAAGACCCTCTATGACTACAATACGAATATGCTTCGCACCACTGCAGAATGTATGGCGGCCGTACTGGGAGGGGCAGACGTGGTGGTCAATGCTCCTTATGATGGCCTGTACCACGAACCGAATGCCTTCGCAGACCGTATCGCCAGGAACCAGCTGCTCCTGCTCAGGCATGAAAGTTATTTCGCAAGTGTTTCCAACCCCGCCGACGGTACTTATTATATAGAGTCTCTGACCGACCAGCTCGGCAAAAAGGCACTGGAGCTTTTCAGGACCCTTGATAAGGGCGGAGGATTCCTGAGACAACTCAGGGAGCACCACATTCAGAAGAAAATACGGGAAAGTGCCCAGGCCGAACAGCAGGCCTTCGAAGAAGGGAAATTGATCCTCGTGGGCTCCAATAAATATCCAAACCCCGATGACCGGATGAAAGAGGAGCTACAAAAGAACCCGTTTGTAAAAACAAGGACCGAAAAAACATTGATCGAGCCCATTCTGCCAAGGAGGCTTTCGGAGAGCTACGAACAAAAAAGACTTAGAGATGAATAGATCCAAGGTTCAACAACTCCGCTGGGAGCCCGTGGGAATTGGGGATGCCCGAGGTAATTCATCTGGCGAAACCGCGATCACGGCCGAAGGTATTTCCCTGAAACCCCGATTTGAGGCTCAGGACCTGATGGGCCTGGAACACCTGGGGTTTGCAGCGGGTATTCCTCCTTACCTGAGGGGCCCCTACAGTACCATGTACGTCCGACGTCCATGGACCATCCGGCAATATGCCGGCTTTTCCACGGCCGAGGAAAGCAACGCCTTCTACAAAAGGAACCTGGCTGCCGGGCAGAAAGGCCTTTCCGTGGCCTTTGACCTGCCGACGCACCGGGGTTATGACAGCGACCACGAACGCGTCAAGGGGGATGTGGGCAAGGCCGGGGTTGCCATAGATACCGTAGAGGATATGAAACTGCTTTTCGACGGGATACCCCTGGACAAAATGTCGGTTTCCATGACCATGAACGGCGCAGTCATCCCCATAATGGCCTTCTATATTGTGGCGGCCGCGGAACAGGGAGTGGAACCTGCGCGTTTATCCGGCACCATTCAGAATGATATCCTGAAAGAGTTTATGGTCCGCAACACCTACATCTACCCCCCTTCTCCTTCCATGCACCTTGTGGCGGATATCTTTGAGTACGCCAGCCAGCATATGCCCCGGTTCAACAGCATCAGCATTTCCGGATACCATATGCACGAGGCCGGGGCGCCCGCCCATATGGAACTGGCCTATACCCTTGCCGACGGACTGGAATATATCCGGACCGGACTGAAAGCCGGGCTTAAAATTGATGATTTCGCCCCCCGACTGTCCTTTTTCTGGGGGATCGGGATGAACCACTTCATGGAAATTGCCAAACTGAGAGCCGGAAGGCTCCTCTGGTCCAGACTCGTGAGCCAGTTCAAACCGGAGAACCCGAAATCCATGGCGCTCAGAACCCATAGCCAGACAAGCGGATGGAGCCTTACTGAACAGGACCCCTTTAACAACGTGGCGCGCACCATGATCGAAGCCTCGGCAGCCGCCTTTGGGGGAACCCAAAGCCTGCACACCAATGCCCTGGATGAGGCCATTGCGCTCCCCACAGACTTCTCAGCCCGCATTGCCAGGAACACCCAGCTGATCCTTCAGGAAGAGACGGGCATCACTCGTACAGTAGACCCATGGGCAGGTAGTTTTTATGTAGAAAAACTGACAGGGGAGCTTTGCGAGAAAGCTTGGAAACTGATCGAGGAAACGGAATCTCACGGCGGGATGACCAAAGCCATTGAAGCAGGTGTCCCGAAATTGCGGATCGAGGAAGCGGCTGCCAGAAAACAGGCCCGCATCGACAGTGTCCAGGACATAATTGTGGGCCTAAACCGGTTTCAGAGCCCCGATGAGGATTTCCTCAACATCCTTGAGGTGGACAACACCCGGGTGCGCAAAGAACAGATTGAACGTCTGGAATCGGTCCGGAAAAACCGGGATGAAGCAGCCGTTGAGAAAGCCCTCTCAGACCTTGAGGCTGCCGCCAGAAAGAAGGCCGCAGGCAAAAGGACCAGGGCCGGAGAAAATTTGCTAGCTTTGGCTGTAGAAGCTGCCAGGTATCGGGCCAGCCTTGGGGAAATCAGCCTTTCGATGGAAAAGGCATTCGGAAGGCACCGTGCCAGCGTCCAATCAATCACAGGCGTGTATTCCAGAGAAATCCAGAACGATGCTTCCTTTGACAGGGCCCGGGCCCTTTCCGACGCCTTTGCCGATAGTGAAGGCCGCCGGCCTCGTATCATGATCGCCAAAATGGGTCAGGACGGGCATGACCGGGGCGCCAAGGTAGTCGCAACGGCCTACGCAGACCTCGGTTTTGATGTGGATATAGGGCCCCTGTTTCAGACACCGGAGGAGGCGGCGAAGCAGGCGGTCGAAAACGACGTACATATTCTCGGGGTGTCCTCCCTGGCTGCAGGCCATAAAACCCTGGTGCCGGAAGTAATAAAGGCCCTGAAAGATCTCGGAAGGGAAGACATCCTCGTTATTGTGGGAGGGGTCATCCCCAGGAGGGATTACGACTACCTGTACAACGCCGGTGTTGTAGGTATTTTCGGACCTGGAAGCCGGATACCGGATGCGGCCATCGAAATCCTTGAACTCCTCATGGAGGCGTGAATCCCGGGCATGTCCGGGAAATTCCAGACGGTGAATTCTGTCCCTGTCAGGGGCTCCTTCCTATCGGTAAAACTTTAACGAAAGGGGCCGAGTTATTCACTTCATGTTAACAAATTCCGTTTTCTCCAACGCCAAATAATCGTATTTTTAACCCCTAACTGAATCTTACCAAATGAGTAAAATAATTGCGATTGCTAACCAGAAAGGGGGGGTAGGCAAGACTACCACTACCGTTAATTTAGCCGCTTCCCTGGGAGTTCTGGAGAAAAAAGTGCTGTTGATCGATGCGGACCCTCAGGCAAATGCGACTTCCGGGCTGGGAATTGAGGTCGACCTGGTTTCAAGGGGCAGCTACCAGTTGCTGGAGCATACCTGTTCTGCGGAGGAGACAATTGTAAGTACCAATTCGCCGAACGTGGATCTTATACCCGCCCACATAGATCTTGTGGCCATCGAAATAGAGCTGGTAGACAAGGATGACCGGGAGTACATGCTCAGAAGGGCGGTCGAAGGCCTCAGGGAGCAGTACGACTATATCCTGATCGATTGTGCGCCTTCCCTCGGACTATTGACCCTTAATGCGCTGACCGCTGCAGATTCGGTCATCATCCCGATACAGTGCGAATACTTTGCTCTGGAAGGCCTGGGCAAACTCCTTAACACCATTAAGAGTGTACAGCGAATCCACAATCCCGACCTGGACATCGAAGGGATGCTGTTGACCATGTACGATTCACGCCTCAGGCTATCCAACCAGGTAGTGGAAGAAGTCAAAAAGCACTTCGGGGATATGGTCTTTGAGACCATCATCCAGCGCAACGTGCGCCTGGGGGAGGCACCGAGCTACGGGGAGAGCATAATAAAGTACGATGCGAGCAGCAAGGGAGCGGCCAATTATCTGAACATGGCCCATGAGTTGCTTCAGAAAAACAGACAAACCGTATAATGGCCAAAGCAACCCGAAAACAGGCTTTGGGGCGCGGACTTTCGGCCCTGCTGAACGATCCGGAGAACGATATACAGTCCGCTTCGGATAAGAATGCCGATAAGGTGGTTGGGAGTATTGTAGAACTCAATCTGGCGTATATCGAGGTAAATCCATTTCAGCCGCGCTCCAATTTCGACGACGACTCCCTGGAAGAACTGGCCTCTTCCATTCGGGAGCTCGGCCTTATACAGCCCATAACGGTCCGAAAGCTGGGTTTCAACAGTTACCAGTTGGTTTCCGGGGAACGCCGGTACAGGGCGTCCAAAAAGATCGGCCTTGAGCGGATCCCGGCCTATATCAGGATCGCCAATGACCAGGAATCCCTGGAAATGGCACTGGTGGAAAACATACAGCGGGAAGACCTGGACCCGGTTGAAATCGCCCTTTCATATGAGCGGCTGATCGAAGAGATAGGCCTTACCCAGGAAAAACTGAGTGCGCGGGTAGGCAAAAAGCGTTCTACCATTACCAATTACCTCAGGTTGCTTCGCCTGGACCCGATAATCCAAACCGGGATGCGGGATGGGTTCATCAGTATGGGGCACGGAAGATGCCTGGTCAATGTGGATTCGCGCGCGGATCAGATCGCTATCTACGAAAAGGTCGTGGGCCGGAACCTGTCTGTCAGGGAGACTGAGGCCCTTGTCAGGGGATACCACAACAAGGACAGGGTGGGTCGCACACCCCGAAAAAGACCCGGGAAGCTCCCTGACTTTGCCAAAGAAGGTCTTAAGGACTTGCAACAAGTCCTTGAAGCGGAAATCAAAGTGGTTTCCACTGAAGGCGGGAAAGGCAAAATAAGTATCCCTTTCAAAAGCAAGGCAGACTTCAAAAGACTGATAAAACAAATCACAGGTGCGTAAAATCCTTCTGATTCTGGGGCTGTTTGGTACCTGTCTGTGGGCCCGGGCCCAGGATGATAATCCAGCAGAAAAGCAGGCCGACTCCGTTCAGCAGGCCCTGGCAGAACAGGGGGTGGACTTTGAGGAAGTCGAAAAGGCTCCCATCAATCCACTGGCACCCAGCAAGGCCGCTTTTTATTCCGCGG
>SBFL01000313.1 GCA_006227965.1 Bacteroidota bacterium
GGAGAAATTTCCGCTATCCTCCGGGACAGACAACCTGCTGATCAAAGGATCCCTGATTGCAGATGATTCCCTCTCCGAGGCGGTAAAGGGCCTCAATTCGGGGGAGGCGCTTTGGGATGGGACGCAGATGCTTGCCTGCCGCAGTTCCTCGGCTGAAAAAGCCATGGATTACCAATCCTTCACAAGAAAAAACTATACCCTGGCCTATCGGGAGATCCGCAATACCTGGGATGTGTTCTCCCTCAACGGCATTGCCCTGGAGGAAGACTTTCAACTCCTGACCTCGGGAAGGACCTCTTCCGCCCTGTCCGAATCAAACCGGGTCATACATCCGGAGCGCATTTTCCTGGAGGAAGACGCCTCTGTAGAGCACAGTATTTTGAATGCCACGGATGGGCCGATCTACATTGGAAGAGCAGCAACCGTGATGGAGGGTAGTATGATACGCGGTGGTTTTGCCCTGGGCGAACACAGCGTGGTGAAAATGGGCGCCAAGATCTATGGCCCTACCTCCACAGGTCCCCGCTGCAAGATCGGAGGAGAGATCAATAACTCCGTCCTATTCGGGTACTCCAACAAAGGGCATGACGGGTTCCTGGGAAATTCAGTCCTGGGTGAATGGTGCAACCTGGGGGCTGATACCAATAATTCCAATCTGAAGAACAATTACGCCCAGGTGCGGCTCTGGAACTATGAGTCCGAACGGTTCGACCAGACGGGGTTGCAATTCTGCGGACTGGTCATGGGAGACCACAGCAAATGTGCCATCAATACCATGTTCAATACGGGAACGGTTGTGGGGGTAGGCTGTAATATCTTTTCGGCCGGTTTTCCCAGGAATTTCATTCCCAGCTTCAGCTGGGGAGGGAATTCGGGTTTCAGCACCTATCTTCCCAAGAAAGCTTTTGAGGCGGCCAAAGTGGCCATGGCTCGTCGGGAGGTTTCCTTCACCGAAGCGGACGAGCGGTTGCTCCTTCGGGTTTTCGAGGAAAGCGCAAAATATCGCAAATCCTGAGCTTCCTGACCAGGGTGCCTGTGCCTGCGGAGCTTTTCATTTTTTGGTATCTTTGCAGCCTTAAATCCACGTAATTCGGTATGCAGCGTAAAGTGGCCTATTACACCCTAGGGTGTAAACTGAATTTTTCGGAAACCTCGACCATTGCCAGGGACCTGGAGAAAGAGGGATTCCGGCGGGTGGAATTCTCCGAACCGGCAGATCTTTATGTTATCAATACCTGTTCGGTTACTGAGAATGCGGACAAGAAATTCCGATCCGTTGTCCGCAGGGCCCAGCAGGCCAACCCAGAGGGATATGTGGCAGTGGTTGGCTGTTACGCCCAGCTCCAACCTGAGGAAATTGCAGCAATCCCCGGAGTTGACCTTGTACTTGGGGCCACAGAGAAATTCAACCTGAGTACCTATTTAACGGATCTGGAAAAGGAGGAATCCGGACAGGTGCATTCCTGTGAGATAGGCCAGGCCGACTTTTACGTTGGCAGTTATGCCATCGGAGACCGGACACGCGCCTTTCTCAAGGTACAGGACGGGTGTGACTACAAATGCACCTATTGTACCATACCCCTTGCCCGGGGTATTTCCAGGAGTGATACCCTGGGGAACGTCCTTAGAAACGCCGCTGATATTTCCAGGCAGGGGATCAAGGAGATCGTACTTACAGGAGTGAATATCGGGGATTACGGGAAGGGCGAATTCGGAAACAAGAAACACGAACACACGTTCCTGGAACTGATACAGGCCCTGGATGCCACTCCCGGGATCGAACGGCTCAGGATTTCTTCAATAGAGCCCAACCTCCTGCGAAATGAAACCATAGATTTTGTGGCGCAGAGCCGGAATTTCGTACCCCATTTTCACATCCCGCTTCAAAGCGGAAGCAATGAAATCCTGAAACTCATGCGGCGTCGTTACCTCAGGGAGCTCTACGTGGAACGGGTGGCCCGGATTCGCAAAACCATGCCGGATGCCTGCATAGGGGTGGATGTGATTGTGGGTTTTCCTGGGGAGACGGAAGAACACTTCAGGGAGACCTATGAGTTTCTTCTCGGACTTGACATCTCCTACCTGCATGTGTTTACTTATTCGGAACGGGCGGATACCCCGGCGGCTTCGATGGAGGGGGCTGTGCCTATGTCCGTTCGTCAAAAACGCAGTAAAATGCTCCGAAGCCTTTCGGTGAAAAAGCGCAGACAGTTCTACCAGAGTCAGTTGGGGACCGCCCGCACAGTGCTTTTTGAGGGAGAGAATAAAATGGGGTATATCCACGGGTTTACCGAGAATTACGTAAAGGTTAAGGCGCCCTGGGACCCTGCCCTGATCAATACCCTGCACCAGGTCACGCTCTCGGAAATCGATTCAGACGGATTAGTTCGTTTCAGGGAGTCAGAGGCAGTACAACTCACATAAAAAACCCGGCAACAGAGCCGGGTTATATCTTTATATTGTGATTGGTTTCAGATCCGAATGCCGACGGGCAACATTCCCTTATACTGCCTGTTTTTCCTGAGGAACCCAGCAATTTGCGGACTTGTGGGGACCACGCGAAGGTTCTGCTCCTGAATATGGTTAAGAACTGATTTGATGAACTCTTCTTTGAAACCTTCCTGTTCTATTTCCTCGGGAATAACCAGTTTGGTGAGAAATATCTTGCGCTCCTGGGATGAGTATTCAATTTTAGCCAGATGCCCATTCACCCGGGCTTCAAATTGACGCAGGAAACTGTTATCCTTAATGGCCAGATCACTCATATAGTTTGATTTAATTTTGGTTTCAGATAAAAAAATTACGAACTATGCGATCGTAATTTGCCCGCAAAAAAAACTGCCTGAATAAGGATTTGGGCAAAAATTATGGCAGACTTCAAAGGTACTAAAAATAATGCTAAAAACCTAAGAAATAGGACGTTTTGAATCCGGAATCAACTGCAAAGATTCACGTATACTTTATGCCGGGCCTGGCTGCAAGTCCGGACATCTTCGAGTACATAAAGCTTCCCCCCGGGGAATTCGAAATGCACTACCTGGAGTGGTTCCTTCCCGAGCCGGGCATGAGTCTGGTGGAATATGCCCGGAGGATGTCGGAATTCGTCACTTACCCGGACCCGGTACTGGTAGGGGTATCCTTCGGAGGGATGCTGGTTCAGGAAATGATGTCCTTTCTGAAACCCAGAAAGGTCATTATCGTCTCCAGTATAAAGTGCCTTGGCGAAATGCCCCGAAGGCTGCTGCTGGCAAGATATACCAAGCTTCATAAACTTCTGCCTACAGGTATGATCAATAATGTGGAGGTCCTTGCGCGATTCGCATTCGGGGATCCGGTCCGCAGGAGGCTGGAGCTGTACGAACGGTATCTGGGATTGAGGGACAAAGACTACCTGGACTGGTCTATCGACAGGCTCGTGCACTGGGATCGGCAGCAACCTGAGCCGGGATTGATCCACATTCACGGCGAACAGGACTCTGTTTTTCCCATGGGTTATATCGGTCCATGTCTTCCAGTGCCCGGGGGAACACACACCATGATTATTCACCGGCACAAATGGTTTAATGAGCGATTGCCGTCGATTATTTTGCAGGATGCAGGGACTATTTAATACCTTTGAGGGGTAACTAATAACCTGTTTCCCATGCGATTCCTAAAAAACAGCCTTATGTTCCTGGGGGTACTGATGGTGCTCAGTACCCTGATTTTTGCCGTCCAGCAAGGGATGGCGCCCGATGGTGAACAACCCCTCTCTGGTCCGTCTGCAAATGAGGAGAGGAGTGTGGATCCCTCCTATCAGATTTCGGCTATCGATATCCCTGAGGACCTCAATTTTGCAGGTGAGTCGGTCCCACAGGAGGATCCGGAAATTCTGGAACGCATTGACCGGGAGTTTCTCGTAAATACCTACTGGCAGTCTAATGCCCTGCTGCTCATGAAGCGGGCACATAAATACTTCCCTGTCATTGAGCCTATTCTGGCCAAAAACGGGATTCCGGAGGATTTCAAATACCTCGCCGTGGCCGAAAGCGGGTTGCAAAACGTGGTTTCCTCTGCCGGCGCCACCGGGTTCTGGCAAATAATGAAGGCCACAGGAAAGGAATACGGCCTCGAGGTAAACACGAATGTGGATGAGCGCTACCACCTGGAAAAAGCGACAGAAGTCGCCTGCCAGTACCTGAATAAGTACCGGGAGAAATACGGCAGCTGGACACTTGCGGCTGCCGCTTACAATGCTGGCACCGGGGCCATTGACCGGTATATGGATATTCAGAAGGCCAGCGGGTATTACGACCTGCTTCTCGGGCAGGAAACCGGGCGCTATGTCTTCCGGATCCTGGCCATTAAGGAAATTCTCTCAAACCCTCAGAAATATGGGTTTATCATAGGGGAAAAAGATCTCTATAAGAATGTTCCCACCTTCCAGGTAGAAGTGGATACCGCGGTGAGCAGTTTTGCGGATTTCGCAAACCGCTATGGCATCAGCTATAAAATCCTGAAACGGCACAATCCCTGGTTGCGGGAACCTCATCTGAATAACGCTTCCCAGAAAAAATATCAGATCGCCATCCCTCTGAAGGGGTACTACAAGGTAGGGCCCTGAACCCGCCTTCTGTCCGGCCGGACAGCTTTAAAAGGAACTTAAGTGGTTGGCGGATCGTGCCGGTACAAAACGGGTTGCTTACCGCCCCTTTCGGTTTTAGTTTCCATAAATTCGATGCAGGGCGGACCAACTTGATTTAAGGCTACCACTCAGATAGTTCCATGCGCAGTCAGGAACGGCGGAATGACTGCTGGCTTATTTCAGGGGGATGGGCTAGATTGGAGTGGGGTGGGGGAGGGGTCCCCTGTTGGGCAACACTTTTTGTGCCCCCAAATCCCATAATCAACCGGCCATAAGGGTCTCAGATGCGCTTGAGCTGCTGCTGCATCATCTTGATCTGCTCTCCCAGCATGTTGTTTTTGTCCAGTTTTTTGGCCTCCTGCAGCAGGGTGGTAGCCTCACGCTTGCGGCGCTTCTGCATGGCGATCCCGGCCAGGCTCAGTTTGGCCATCGCCAGGTCATAATCCATATTCAACCCCAGTTTCAGCGCTTTGCGGAAATATTTCTCCGCCTGGGTCAGGTTTTTCTGCGAGAAGATAATCCCGTAGAGATAATTGTAGTATCCCTGCTGCTTGGTGGTCAGGGCCGCCTGAGGATTCCTGATTTTATTCAGCCATTTTTCAGTCCCCTCGAGGTCCTGTTTGCGCATGCGCAGAAAAGCGAGTAAGATAACTTCATTCCTGAAGTAGAGGAAGACAAAAATAAGGGCCAGAAGAATCAGAGCAATCCCATTTCCGATTTCTCCCTCTGCAAATTGATACCCGGCAAAGGCGACTATTAGAAAGGCCAAAACCAGTTTTATGTTTTTATGGAACATGTGTTCGATTGATTATTCGGTGTACAACTTTTGGATAAATTGGATATCCTGAGATCCGATTGCCGATGCGGCAACGAAGTCCATTCGAACAGGCCTGAAATCAATGCATCCGCAAGATTTTATTTCTGCCACAGAGCTTCCAAAAGATCCCCTGCAAAAGTACTAAAAACAATTCGAAAAAAAATTTATCTCAATTTGGGAAAGCAAAAACTCTTCGTATATTTGCGCCCAGATTTTGCAAAGGCGTTGAGGCCTGAACCGAACAGCGGTAAATACTGTCACCCATGAAAAGAACATTTCAGCCATCGAAAAGAAAACGCAGGAACAAGCACGGGTTCCGTGAGCGTATGGCATCTGCCAATGGCAGAAAGGTTTTGGCCCGAAGGAGAGCAAAAGGACGTAAAAGGTTAAGTGTTTCTTCAGAGCCCAGGCATAAGAAATAATGGTTGTCCCATTTTCAGAAATATTTCAGGTGTTACTTGTTAAAGTAGCACCTTTTTTTTGTCCAGTAACTACTAATTCATCCCACCAATGCCCAAGAGAAAAGATCTCAAATCTGTACTGATTATCGGCTCCGGCCCCATTATCATAGGCCAGGCATGCGAATTTGATTATTCCGGTTCACAGGCACTTCGATCCCTCCGTGAAGACGGGATCGAAACCGTTCTTATCAACAGCAACCCGGCCACGATCATGACGGATCCTTCCATGGCCGATCACGTTTACCTCCTCCCCCTGAATACCAAGTCCATTGTAAAAGTGCTTGAGGAGCATCCCAGTATAGATGCGGTACTCCCCACCATGGGAGGTCAGACGGCCCTGAACCTGTGTATTGAAGCCGGAGAGAAGGGTATCTGGGAGGATTTTGGGATTGAGATCATTGGGGTGGATATAGATGCAATAAACATTACCGAGGACCGGGAAAAATTTCGGGAGCTGATGTCGCGGATCGGCATTAAAATGGCCCCTCAGGCCACTGCCTCCTCCTTCCTCAAAGGAAAGGAAATCGCGCAGGAGTTCGGCTTCCCCCTGGTGATTCGCGCCAGTTACACCCTTGGGGGTGCTGGGGCTTCCATCGTGTATGACCCCAAGGACTTTGATGAAATGCTGAGCCGTGGCCTGGAGATTTCCCCCATACACGAAGTGATGATCGACAAGGCCATGATGGGATGGAAGGAATATGAGCTGGAATTACTCCGGGACAAGAATGACAATGTGGTTATCATCTGTACGATAGAAAATATGGACCCCATGGGGATCCATACCGGGGACTCGATCACCGTGGCACCTGCTATGACCTTGTCCGATACTACCTTCCAGCGGATGCGGGATATGGCCATCAAAATGATGCGCAGTATCGGGGATTTTGCCGGTGGCTGTAATGTGCAGTTCGCCGTAAGCCCGGATGAGAAGGAAGATATAATTGCAATTGAAATCAACCCCCGGGTCTCCCGGTCTTCGGCCCTTGCGTCCAAGGCAACGGGATATCCGATCGCCAAGGTGGCTGCCAAACTGGCCATTGGCTATCATCTGGATGAACTGGAAAACCAGATCACCCAGTCCACTTCTGCCCTGTTTGAACCCACCCTTGATTATGTCATTGTGAAGATCCCGCGCTGGAATTTCGACAAATTCGAAGGCGCCGACAGGACGCTGGGACTGGCGATGAAGGCGGTAGGGGAAGTCATGGGTATCGGGCGGTCCTTTCAGGAAGCCCTCCACAAGGCCACTCAATCCCTGGAGATCAAGCGCAATGGCCTGGGGGCGGATGGAAAGGGATATACAGACTACGATCAGATCATACAGAAACTGACCTACCCGAGCTGGGACCGTGTCTTCGTAATTTACGATGCCATACAACTGGGGATCCCGCTGAGCCGGATCCATGAGATTACGAAAATTGACATGTGGTTCCTGCGGCAGTATGAAGAGCTCTACCAGCTGGAAAAGGAAATCAGCAAGTACACGGTCGAGACCCTGCCCAAGGAACTGCTGCTGGAGGCTAAACAAAAAGGATTTGCCGACCGTCAAATTGCCCACATGCTGGAGTGCTGGGAAAGCGAGGTGCACGACAAGCGGATGACCCTCGGGATCAAAAGGGTCTACAAGCTGGTGGATACCTGTGCTGCTGAGTTCAGGGCCGTGACCCCTTATTATTATTCCACCTTCGAAGAGGAGGTGGCAACCCCGCAAGGCGACCGATACGTGGCCAACGACAGTGAAGTATCCGACCGGAAAAAAATCGTGGTGCTGGGGTCCGGCCCTAACCGGATCGGCCAGGGGATCGAGTTCGATTACTGTTGTGTTCACGGGGTGCTGGCCGCGGCTGAATGCGGGTATGAAACCATCATGATCAACTGCAACCCCGAGACGGTGTCCACGGATTTTGACACAGCTCACAAGCTTTATTTTGAACCGGTCTTCTGGGAGCATATCTATGACATCATCCTTCACGAGAAACCTGAAGGGGTAATCGTTCAGCTCGGAGGGCAGACCGCGCTTAAGCTGGCTCAGAAACTCGACAAGTACGGAATCCGGATCATGGGGACCAGTTTCCAGTCCCTGGATTTGGCCGAAGACCGGGGAAGTTTCTCCACCCTACTCAAGGAGAACGAAATACCCTACCCCCAATTCGGGGTGGCCGAAAATGCCGATGAGGCGCTTGCCCTGGCCGATGAGCTCAAATTCCCGCTCCTGGTGCGTCCTTCCTATGTCCTGGGCGGGCAGGGTATGAAGATCGTGATCAACAAGGAAGAACTCGAAGAACATGTGGTGGACCTGCTCCGGAAGATCCCCAACAACAAACGCCTGCTGGACCATTACCTCGATGGGGCCATCGAAGCCGAGGCAGATGCCATATGCGACGGGGAGGAGGTCTATATCATCGGGATCATGGAGCACATTGAGCCCTGCGGGATCCATTCGGGGGATTCAAACGCCACGCTTCCTCCCTTCAATCTGGGTGAATACGTGATGCAGCAGATCAAGGACCATACAAAGAAGATCGCCCTGGCACTCAATACGGTTGGCCTGATCAATATTCAGTTCGCGATCAAGGATGACCAGGTTTATGTCATTGAAGCGAATCCAAGGGCCTCCCGTACGGTCCCCTTTATCGCCAAGGCGTATGGGGAGCCCTATGTGAACTACGCGACCAAGGTAATGCTGGGGCACAAGAAAATAAAGGATTTCACGTTCAACCCCCAGTTGGAAGGATTTGCCATCAAGCAGCCTGTCTTCAGTTTCAATAAATTCCCGAAGGTGAACAAAAACCTGGGGCCGGAGATGAAGAGTACGGGGGAGAGCATCCTGTTTATCAAGAGCCTGAAGGACGACGAGTTTTACAACCTTTACTCGAGGCGTAAAATGTACCTGAGTAAGTAAATGAAATCATCCCTCCCTGAGCTTAGCGCCCGGGAACCGGATCATCGAATATATCCCGCCCCGGCGGGATTTTTTCTGCATGCCGCAATACCATTGAGAACTACTTGTTACTCCGCCCATTCCGTGTGGAAGCTGCCCTCCCGATCCGTACGCTGGTAGGTGTGGGACCCGAAGTAATCACGTTGTGCCTGGATCAGGTTCAACGGCAGGCGTCCTGTGGTGAAGGCATCAAAATAGGACAGAGAAGATGCTGTGGCAGGCATGGGAACCCCTGAGGATATCGCGATCCCCAGCAATTTCCGCACTGCCGGTATGCACGACCGGATTCCGGCTGTAAATCTTTTGGACAGCAGCAGGTTATCCAGGCCGGGCTCCAGTTCAAAGGCTTGGGAAATGTCCTCCAGGGCAGATGCACGGATAATGCATCCCGCCCTCCAGATGCGCGCCACAACAGCCAGGTCCAGGCCGTAACCGTATTCCCGGGAGGCTTCGCAAAGTTGATGCAGGCCCTGGGCATAGGTTTGGATAAAGGCGAAATAAAGGGCCTGCTCACACAGGTTTTCCAGATCCGCTGCCTCGACGGGTACAGGCTCCGGCCGGGGGTACAAATTTTCCGCCTGCTCCCGTTGTGCCTTAAGGGCGGAAATCGCCCGCATGCTAACCGCTATATCGATCGTGGGAACCGGTATCCCCAGATCCATGGCGTTTTGGGAAGTCCACTTCCCCGTCCCCTTTTGTTTGGCCCTGTCCAGGATGGCATCGATGAGTTGGCCATCACCGAGCGGGTCTTTTTGCCGGAAAATTTTCGAGGTGATTTCCACCAGGAAGGACTGCAGCCTCCCCCGGTTCCAGCGATCGAATACCCCGCTGAGGTCGCTGTTGGAGAAGCCCCCCACCTGAGCGAGGACCTGGTAGATTTCCCCGGTCAGCTGCATCATGCCGTATTCGATCCCGTTGTGTACCATTTTCACGAAATTTCCTGCAGACTTTGGGCCTAGATAGGACACACACGGATCTCCGTTGTATTTGGCGGCCACCGCTTCAAAGATGGGTTTGAGCTGGTCATAGCTCCCTGCAGGACCACCGGGCATGATGCTCGGTCCGCTGCGGGCCCCTGCAGCCCCACCCGAAACTCCGGTCCCGAAAAAATGAATCCCAAGCTTACGGAGTTGAGCCTCCCGCCGGTTGGTATCCTCAAAATGGGAATTGCCCCCGTCCACCAAAATGTCGCCGGGTTTCAGCTCCGCCAGCAGGCCTGCAATTACGTCATCTACAATACCGCCGGCCGGAACCAGCAACATGATCTTGCGAGGCCTGGACAGACTTTCTACAAACGATTTAAGGTTTGAGGTTGCGCCAATTTTCCCCAACCCGGCCCCTTCTTTTTTGAGGGATTCCACTTTGCGGGGATCCAGATCGTAACCAAGGGCACTGAAACCGTTTTCCGCTACGTTCAGAATAAAATTTCGTCCCATAACCCCCAGGCCTATAAGCCCGAATTCAAAAGAATCCTTTATTTGCATCTGAATTTTCTTTGGTACTGAAACATGCTCGTCTTCCTGATTTTTTCCCCAGCCAAAATAGTTCTATCTTCGGCGCGGGAACCCTCAAAAATAGGGGAAAAATATCTTTTGACGGGTCTTTCATCCACCGGTTTGAAGGTCCGCCTGTAATTTGGGAATTAAGACCGGGGGATTTGCGCATATGAGCAAGACAGCCAAGCAGCTTCTGATTATTTTTGGGGCATCGGGGGACCTTACTGAGCGAAAGCTCATGCCCGCCCTGTTTGATTTGTTTGGGGAAAAACACCTGCCCGAGGAGTTTGCAGTACTTGGGGTCAGCCGCAGTGACGGGGAGGATGCCTCCTTCCGCGACAGGGTGGTGATCAACAACAAACATATTCCCCAGACCATCGGTAATCACGGTCTGCGAAAGGAGTTTGCCAAAAAGATTTTCTATCAGGACCTCGGAGCTTCCTATGACACGGATTATTCCAATCTCGCCACAAGAATAAGCGAGCTGGACAGACAGGAAGGGACCGGAGGTAATTTCATTTTTTACCTTTCCACACCCCCCTCCCTGTATGAAACGATTGCCAGGAACCTCTATGGTCAGGACCTTACCCGGGAAAATGGGGGGTGGCGACGGCTTATTGTGGAAAAACCTTTCGGATATGACCTGGAATCTGCCCGGAACCTGAATCAGGGCCTGCAAAAGTACTTTCGTGAATCCCAGATATACCGAATCGACCATTATCTGGGGAAAGAGACCGTACAAAACCTCCTGGTCACCCGTTTTGCCAACAGCATCTTCGAACCTCTCTGGAACCGAAACTATATTCGCCATGTGGAAATTACCAATGCGGAAAGTGTCGGCGTGGGAAAGCGGGGTGGCTATTACGACAGGGCCGGTGCCCTGAGGGACATGTTTCAAAACCACCTGCTGCAGATCGTTTCCCTTGTTGTGATGGAACCCCCAATCGGTCCGGAACCCGAGGAGATCCGCAATGAAAAAGTAAAGGCCCTGAAATCCCTTCGGATCATGAGGGATCCGGAGACCCTGTTCAGGAATACAATCCGGGGGCAGTACCTTGCCGGCAGCTGCGACGGGGAATCCGTAGTGGGATACCGGGAAGAAGCCGGGGTGGACCCGAATTCGAAAACAGAGACCTACGCGGCCTTAAAGTTCTTCGTTGATAACTGGCGCTGGGCCGGCGTACCCTTCTATGTGCGGACGGCCAAGCGCATGCCTACCAAGGTCACCGAGGTCGTCATTCACTTCAAGACCCCACACCACCAAATTTTCCGGGACTCCGGAATGCAGAGCAATGACAATAAACTGATCATCCGCATACAGCCCAATGAAGGAATGCTCATAAAGTTTGGGGTAAAGGTACCCGGACAGGGGTTTGAAGTGGCCCGGGCGAATCTTGATTTTTACTATTCCAATTTGGCTGACGGGAAGATCATGGAGGCCTACGAGCGATTGCTGCTGGATGCCATGCAGGGGGATGCAACGCTATATGCAAGGGCGGATGAGGTGGAAGCAGCCTGGGAATTCGTGGACCCGATCCTTACCTACTGGCGGGATGGGGAAGACGTGGTTACCTAT
>SBFL01000339.1 GCA_006227965.1 Bacteroidota bacterium
TGGTTCCCTCCAGTGGCTACCGGGGCGTTGCTCAGGTAGCGGCAGGCATTTGCGTACCGTTGCCTGTTTTTCGCAGGCCTTTCGGAACTGGGTGAATACATCCGGGATTTGGCAAAAATCTTCATAGGGGATGTCCTCCGGGTGGAATAGAAACTGATCATAATGCTCCAGCAACCGCACATCACCGGGCAGTTGAGACAGGACGGCATCGCGGATTTGGGTTTCGTCCCGCGTCCATTCCTTTTGTGTGTGAATTTCAGTTATCCCGAACCGGGCAACCATTTCGGGGAGTACCTCCTCCGGCCGTTCACGGTAGACAAACAACGGAATCTTTAATTCGCGAAGGTTTTTGGAAAGCTCTGATACGGTTTCCCTCAGGAACTGTGCCCTGTAATTTCCGGTTCGCGGAAACCCATATGGGTCTTTCTCAAAATAGCGGGGATCAAAAAAATAAACTGCTAGCACCCGCTGGGCCCTGCAGGCCATGGTAAGGGAGTAATTATCAGAAGGCCGCAGGTCGTTTCGAAACCAGTGAAGGGCTGTGGTCATGGTACTTTATTGATTATCTGCACACTGCTCAGCCAATCCGGCTGGCTTTTCGGCTGATTCGGCATCGCTTGCTACAATACCTTACTTCTTCCCAGGTGCGCTCCCATTTCTTTCGCCAGGAGAACGGCCTGCCACAAACCAGGCAGATCTTATTAGGTAAAAGCAGTTTTCGGTGCATATGTTTAACAAAAATAGTTAAATGATAAACAAAATATGTTAGAGTTTCCCTAAATCCACCGGGGGGCTTTTCGCGTTCCCAAGAGCTTCAATTTTAGTATCTTTAGGGCCTTATCATTTCATCCCCTGATGAATCAAAGCCCGAAAAACATTGCGATTGTTGGGTCAGGCCTGATCGGCGCGCTCTTGGCGATCTATTTGAGAAAAGCAGGCCATAAGGTTACCGTTTTCGATCGCAGGCCAGACATTAGGACCGTGGAATTTTCGGGCCGGTCCATCAACCTCGCCATGAGCGACCGGGGATGGAAGGCTCTGGAAGGGGCCGGGATTGACACTGAGGTCCGCAAGATCGCTATCCCCCTGTATAAAAGGGCCATGCATGTGATTGGGAAACCCTTGTATTACCAGTATTACGGAAAGGAAGGAGAGGCTATATGGTCCATATCCAGGGGGGTGCTGAACCGGAGGATGATCGACCTGGCAGAAAAAGCCGGGGCCGTCTTCCGTTTTGAGGAAAAAGTCTGGGATGTGGATCTTCCCACAGCTCAATTATTTACCGGTGAAACTGAGAAGGGTGCCTGGAAAACCTACCGGTTTGACCACATTTTTGGCTGTGACGGGGCATTCTCCAGGATCCGGCACAAAATGCAGCGACGCAGCCGGTTTGATTATTCCCAGGATTTTATAGATGTAGGCTACAAGGAACTCACTATCCCACCCAATGCGGATGGAACCCACAAACTGGACCGGCATTCATTTCATATATGGCCGCGCGGCAGGTTTATGTTTATCGCCATGCCCAACCTGGACGGGAGTTTTACCTGTACCCTGTTTATGCCCTTTGAGGGAGAAATATCCTTCGAAAAACTGAATACCAAGGAGGCTACACGTAGTTTCTTCACCGAGTATTTTCCCAGCGTCATGCAGGACATTGACAACCTCTGCGATGATTTTTTCCGGAATCCGACCAGTGCCCTGGTGACTATCAAGTGTTATCCCTGGACGTATTGGGATAAAATTGCCCTGGTGGGGGATTCTGCACACGCTGTGGTCCCGTTTTTCGGACAGGGGATGAACGCCGGGTTTGAGGACATCACCGAACTCGTCTCGCTCATGGAGGCCCACGGGGATGACTGGGAAGCCATTTTCAGGGATTACCAGGAACACCGCAAGCCCAACGCAGATGCCATTGCGGAACTCAGCTATAGAAACTTTATGGAAATGAGCAGCCGTACGGCAGATCCGCAGTTCCTGCTGCAGAAAAAGATCGAGCGGCATTTTGCAGAGCAATATCCGGAAAAATGGATTCCAGCGTACTCGCGTGTCACCTTTTCTGACCGGCCTTATGCCGAAGCCCTGCAGATCGGTGACCGTCAGGAAACCATAATGAAGGAAGTAATGAAAATGCCGGATCTGGAAAACCGCTGGGACAAGCCGGAGGTCACCAGGCGCATCCTCGAGTTGCTGGAAGAAACTCCTACAGAATAAAAAATCCCGGCCTGAAGGACCGGGATTTCATGAATGCCTTTCTGGTTCCTTTGCCTATTTCAGATTGTCAAAGATTTCCTGCATTTTGTCTTGTTCCTCATCGGCAAGGGCAGGATCTACCAGAATGCGGCCACTGTGTTCATCGGAGATGATTTTTTTGCGGGTGGCAATTTCCACCTGTACCTGAGGGGGGATAGTAAAGAAGGAACCTCCTGAGGCGCCCCTTTCAATAGGGACCACGGCCAAACCATTTTTAACCCGGTTTCGGATTCGTTTATAGGCGTTCAGCAGCCTGTCCTCAATGATTTTTTCGTACTCCTCTGATTTCTTGACCAGGGCTTTTTCTTCCTTTTCGGTCTCGGAAAGGATGGCATCCAGTTCCCCTTTCTTATGCTTCAGGTGGGTTTCCCGTTCGGAAAGCTGTTCTTTCGTAGCAGTGATCAGCTCTTTTTTCTGCTCTATCTGGGCCTTGAACTCCTTGATGTGCTTTTCAGCCAGTTGAATTTCAAGTTCCTGGTATTCCACCTCCTTGGCGAGGGAATTGAATTCCCGGCTGTTGCGAACATTTTTTTGCTGTTCGCTGTACTTTTTGATCAGGGCCTTTGCCTCCTCGATCATGTTCTTTTTGGCAGTAATCTCATAGTTGACGGTTTCCACATCCGTCTTCAATTTATCGATCCGGGTTTTAAGCCCCTGAACCTCATCTTCCAGATCCTGGACTTCCAATGGCAATTCCCCGCGGACGTTTCGGATTTCATCAATCCTTGAATCGATTAGCTGCAGGTCGTACAGGGCTCGGAGTTTTTCTTCTATGGTTACTTCTGTCTTTGATGGCATATCTAGAAATAATTGATGGGGTTCGTTTTTGTCTCGGATAAAGAGATGGCAAAATTAGGAATTTTTTCGCTAAGATATTCAGCGATCAGGTTTTTTGTAAACTGCTCAGTTTCATAGTGTCCGATATCGGCTATAACCATCTCGCCCTCGGCCTGGTAGAACTGGTGGTATTTCACATCCGCAGTAATGAGAATATCCGCTCCGGCAGCCTTTGCGGCCCCTATGGCGAAGGCACCGCTACCGCCAAGGACAGCCACCCGCCGAAACGGGGTCCGGGGCAGATCCGTATGCCGGATACAGCCACACCGGAACCGGTCGCGAACTCGCTGCAGGAACTCTTTTGGATCCACGGCCTCGGGAAGTTCCCCCACCATGCCCATTCCGAGGTGATCGTACGGGTTTTCAAGGGTGGTCACCTCATAGGCAATTTCCTCGTAGGGGTGATGCGAGAACAGGGCCCTGAGCACTTCTTTCTCCCGGTCTCGGGTAAAGGTTATGTGCACCTGTACTTCTGGCTCCAGTTGTAAATCTCCCCGGCTTCCCACCGCCGGGTTTGCCTCCTGGCCGGGCATAAAACTCCCGGTACCTTCACTGGTAAAACTGCAATGACTGTAATGGCCCAGAGACCCGGCACCTGCCTCAAAGAGCTTTTCAAGGAGGAAATCTTTGGATGCCATCGGTACATAAGTCAGCAATTTTTTAATGACGCCTGATTTCGGGATAAGGATTCGGGTGCTTTCAAGCCCGAGAACTTCACAAATCTTCGCATTGACGCCTTCCCTGACATTGTCCAGGGCGGTATGCATACTGTAGATGGCAATACCATTTTGGATGGCTTTTAAAACGGTGCGCTCCACGTAGGTGGCCCCGGTAATCCGCTTCAGTCCCCTGAAGAGGATCGGGTGGAAACTGACGATGAGGTTGCAATTTTTGGCCGTGGCTTCATCAATCACGCGCTCCAGGGTGTCCAGGGTCACCAGGATCCCGGTGACTTCCATGGCGGGGTCGCCCACCAGGAGCCCAACATTGTCAAAATCTTCAGCAAGGGAAAGGGGCGCCTGCTCTTCCAGCTGGTTGGTTATTTCTTTAACGGTCATGTGTAACGGCTTTTTGGCTGGTCTCAAAGATAAATAACTATTTTCGCTCTGATGAAATGGCTCAGAAATCTCAGTTGGCCCCTCTCGGTGCTCTTTGGATGGGTAGTGTTGCTCCGCAATAAATGCTATGACCGGGGCTGGCTTTCCTCGAGGGCTTACCAGGTGCCCATCCTTTGCGTGGGAAACCTCAGTATAGGTGGGAGCGGAAAAACCCCAATGGTCGAGTGGCTTCTGGCACATCTGTTGCCCGAAAAGAAGGTCGCTGTGCTCAGCCGCGGCTACAGGCGCAGGAGCTCAGGTTTTCAGATGGCAACCCAACAGAGTACTGCCGACCAGATAGGCGACGAACCCCTTCAGATTGCCCGGAAATTCCCTGAAGCCAAAGTAGCCGTAGACGCCAACCGGCAGCGGGGGATCGAAAAACTGGTCTCCATGGATTCACCGGAGGTTATCCTCCTGGACGATGCCTTCCAGCACCGGAAGGTGCGACCCTACAGATCCATTCTGCTGACCGCCTGGGACGAACTGTATACAGAAGAGGCCTACCTGCCAGCCGGAAACCTGAGGGATCATCGCTCACAGGCCCGACGGGCTGATTTGATCGTGGTCACCAAGTGCCCTTCTGGTTTGACCGGGCATGAAAAGGAAAAGATCTGCAAAAGATTAAAACCTGCGGAAGGGCAGGAAATCGTTTTTGCCTACCTCTGCTATGGCAGTCCCAGGGATGAGCGGGGACAGTCCTTTCCCCTGGAGGACCTCCTTAAACAACGAATTACGGTGGTCACGGGGATAGCCCGCCCTGCCCCCCTCCTGGAGTACCTGGGCAGCCTTGGAGTGCGGTTTGAGCATGTTTCATTTGCAGACCACCACCATTTTACGGAAAAGGACCTGAGGAGGTTTCAGGGTAAGAACCCTGTACTGACCACCGAAAAAGACGCTGTGCGCTTGGAAGGTAAACTCGGGAGATTTTGGGTGCTTCCTGTTCAGCACTGCTTCGCTCCTGAAGAAGAGGCGGTCATGCAGCGGTTCCTTCGCCAATTCTAGGAATAGGACCTCCGCATCTTGGGTTCAATGATATTTTCACCAATCTTATCGTAGAATACCTCCGGCTTGAAGGGTTTGGTCACCACATCGTTGCAGCCTGCAGCATAAAAGGCCTCCAGACTGTCATCCAGGGAAATGGCGGTAAGGGCAATGATCGGGGTTTCCTGGTCAAACTTTCGGATCCGCTCTGTGGCTTCCACTCCGCTGATCCCTGGCATATGGATGTCCATCAGGATGCCATCATAGGTATTGCGGCTGGCCAGATCAACAGCTTCCGTTCCATTGCTGGCGATGTCGCAGGTAATTTCCTTTTTGGAAAGCATCTTTTTGGTGATGACCTGGTTGATCTTGTTGTCTTCCACCACGAGCAGGTGCAATCCGTTATATTTGTAGTCCTTGGGCGAGATCTCGAACGCGAGGTCATCCACGAAATGGTCCTTGCATTTCATCCTGAGTTCAAAGAAAAAGGAACTTCCCTTACCAGGTTCGCTTTCCAGCTGAATATTACTGCCAAAGAGCCCCAGGAGGCTTTTGACGATGGTCAGGCCCAGGCCGGTACCCCCGTATTCCCTGTTGATCTGTATGGACCCCTGTTCAAAGCTGTCGAAGATGGTGGCCTGCCGCTCCTTCTCAATACCGATGCCGTTGTCGCGTACCTCAAAGTAAATATTGGCATAATCCCCTTCCTGCTGTAAAAGCTTGGTGATGACCACTACTTCCCCTTCCCGGGTAAACTTTATCGCATTTCCGACCAGGTTCATAAATACCTGGGAGAGTTTCACCGGGTCGCTCATCAGGTGGGCAGGGATTTGCGGGTCGTAGTCTAGGATGATTTCGTTCTTGTGATCCTTGGCAGACTGCTGCAGGCCATTGATCACATCGGTGAGCACCTTTTTCAGGTTGCATTCCACTTCCAGGGGTTCCAGTTTGTCCGCGTCGATCTTGTTGATCTGCAGGATGTCGTTGATGAAGTTCAGCAGGTAATCCCCGGAGAATTTTAACGCCTTCAGGTGTTCCTGCTGGTTTTTACGCGGGTTTTCCTCCAGAAGCAGGTGCGTCAGTCCGGTCACGGCATACAGCGGCGTCCTCAGTTCATGACTCACGGTAGAAAGGAAGTTGGTCTTGGCTTCCATGGCCTGCACCGCGGCATCACGGGCCGTCTGTAATTCCCTGTTCTTGGTTTGCAGCAGGTCGTTGGTCTTCAGCTTGATCTGGTTGTTCCGGTAGAGGGAAACCGCAAGCAGGGAAATGATGGTCAAAAAGGCCGAGGTGAGAATGGCAGTGATCTCGGACCGGCTGGCAGATTCGCTGAGGTCGGAGATTTCTGCTTTCTGCTCTTCAATCCTCCTGTTAAGGTAATCGAATTGAGTCTGATCTGCATTTTTGCTTTCGATCTCATATTTCTCGATAGTATACGTAGAATCACGCAACTGGACCTGCACTCTTAAACGAGCTACCGCCTTTTGGTATTGACCGGTCTCCTGATATAGATCCGACAACAGTTCATTCGCCCTGTAAAATTCTTTAGAGAATTCGTTTGAAGCAGCCAATCCCAGGGCGCTTTCGCCATTATTTATTGCATTGATCAGTTTTCCCTGATCCTTATAAATTTCTGCCAGATTTAAAAAGGCCACAGTTTGCAGGTAATTCCTTTCATACGGGTCTTTGTTGCCTCTTAATGCATTGAATCGGGTAATTGCGGAATCCGTTCTGGAGAGTTGTCTAAGGATTATCCCTTCCAGCAAAGTTGCACGGTTCAGCAGGTTACGATCGTTGTTGGATTTTTTAGCCTGCTGGACCAGGTTGTAAGCATTTTGAACCAATCCGTCCTCCAGATAAATCTGTGAACCAAGCAACAGATTTGAAGCCTCCCCATACGGGAATTCCTCAGTGTTCCCAAGGATTTCATAGGTCTTGTCGAAATAAGGCCTTGCCTGCCCGGGTCTCCCCATATCCATATAGACCTGACCAAACATCTGGTCTGTGACAATGGCCGCTTTGGTTATTTCATTTTCCTCAGCCCACTTTGCGGCTTTTTTCAAAGCTTCCAGGGCCTTATCCATTTTGTCCTGGTTTTTATAAGACCGGGCTTCGATGATAAAAGGATCAAAATCAGGATGGATCTGAAAGGTTTCCTGTGCACCCGTGCCCTGGCCTAAAGCCTTTACATGGAAGCCTATGATAAGGATGCCTATCAAAAGCTGCGTAATATGTAGTGTGCGTTTGTTCACAAATAGCCTTTTTCCTTAAGCCATTTCACAGTGTCGATAATACGGCTGCTGTATCCGGTCTCATTGTCGTACCAGCCGATTACCTTTACCATGGTCCCGATCACCGAAGTCATCTGAGAATCAAACGTACACGAAAATGAACTATTGTTTATATCGACTGAAACGATCGGATCTTCGGTGTACTGCAGGACGTTTTTGAGCTTTTTTTCAGAAAATTCCCTAAATGTAGCATTAATTTCCTGAATACTAGCAGGTTTACGGACATTGGCGGTGATGTCGGTAAGGGAGTTGTTCGGTACGGGAACCCGAATGCCGCACCCTCCTATCACATAGGCCAGATGCGGGAAGATCCGGGTGAGTGCCTTGGCAGCACCTGTAGTGGTGGGAACAATGGACTGGGCTGCTGCGCGCGCCCTCCTTAGGTCGCGGTGGGGGTGGTCATGAAGGCTTTGGTCCGAGGTATAGGAATGCACCGTGGTGATGTAAGCCTGTTCAATCCCGCATAATTCATCCAGTATCTGAATCATGGGTGCCGCATTTTGAGTGGTGCAGGAGGCATTGCTGAATATGCGGTCTTCATTCCCCAGGGTGTCGTGGTTGATCCCGAATACGATCATCGGGATGTCATCCTGAGCGGGAGGTGTTGAAAGCAGTACTTTGGGAGCCCCAGCTTCCAAATGTGCTTCCAGTTGTACCCGGGTCTTGAATCTGCCTGTTGATTCGACAACCAGATCTACCCCGGCTTCCCTCCAGGGAACGTCCCCCGGGTTATGAAAACGGGTGACACGGGTTTTTTGGGAAGGCGTATGCAGATACCCGTCATCTGCCTGGACAGCCCCTGCAAAAGGGCCGTGTATGCTGTCGTATTTAAGCAGGTGTGCCAGCGTGGGGGCGTCGGCCAGATCGTTCACCAGTGTTACCCGGATACCCGGCTCTTTCTCCAGAAGGCGGAATAGAGTCCGGCCGATCCTCCCGAAGCCATTAATACCCAGGGTGATTTTTTCCATGGCAGATCAGGCTATTGGGCTGTGCGCCTCAGTCAATGTGTTTGTGGGCTTTATAGGATGAACGGACCAATGCCCCGCTTTCCACGTGACGGAAGCCCATTTCCAGGCCTGTTTCCCTGTATTTTTCGAATTGCTCAGGGGTGATGAAAGCTTTGACGGGCAGGTGTTTTTTCGAAGGTTGCAGGTACTGTCCGATGGTGACTACATCCACCCCGGCCTCCCTCAAATCTTCAAGGGTCCGGATCACTTCGCCTTCTTCCTCCCCAAGGCCCAGCATGATACCGGACTTGGTTCTGCTGGCCCCCTGCTCTTTGAGATAGCGCAGGACCCCCAGACTTCGGTCATACTTGGCCTGTATCCGAACTTCTCGGGTCAGTCGGCGCACGGTTTCCATGTTGTGGGAGATTACTTCAGGCGCCACTTCCAGGATCCGGTCCAAATGGCGTTCCACCCCCTGAAAATCAGGGATCAGGGTCTCCAGGGTCGTTTCCGGGTTCATCCGGCGTATGGCTTTGACCGTTTCCGCCCACAGGATGGAGCCCATATCTTTAAGGTCATCCCGGTCTACAGAGGTAATCACGGCATGCCTGATCTGCATGATTTTAATGGAGCGGGCAACCTTTTCAGGTTCAGCCCAGTCCACCTCCTCAGGCCGTCCTGTCTTTACGCCGCAAAATCCGCAGGATCGGGTACAAACATTCCCAAGGATCATAAAGGTAGCCGTCCCTTCCCCCCAGCATTCCCCCATATTGGGGCAGCTACCGGAAGTACATATGGTATGCAGGTCATAGGTGTCGACCAGGTTTCGAAGCTGGGTATATTTCTTACCCGTGGGCAGTTTTACACGGAGCCATTTGGGCTTGCCTCTAGGGGGGCTGGCCGGTTCCACAGTAGGGGTGCTCATGGTACAATTTTTAGCAAATATACGAACAAAATAAGGTTGGTTCCCGCCCGTGCGCATCGGGGTATCGCCTTCAGGGGCAGAGGGCTATCCCTGCTTCCGGCTTTCGGTGATCAGGGAAGCGAGCAACTTTTTAGCCCTAAGTAGTTTGACCTTTACATTCCCTATGGGCTCATCCAGCTCCAGCGCGATTTCAGCATAGCTCATTTCACGGAAAAACCTGAGTTCAAGGACCTGCTGATACCCGGTCTTCAGTTTTTTGATGTTCTCCAACAGGGTTTTCAGGTTTTGTTCAATGATCAGCTGGTCTTCCACAGTCGGGCTCTCATCCAGCACCCGCTTCATGGCCTCGTTTGAATTGTTTTCCCATTGTTCCAGCACATTGCGTTTGCGCCTGCGCAGCAGGTCCACATGCAGGTTTTTGGAAATCGTGACCAGCCAGGTGTTGAAAGCGTACTGGGGGTCATAGGAGTCGAGTTTGTCAAAGGCCCGTGCAAATGTCTGAATGGTGATGTCTTCCGCATCGTTCTCGTTGCGGGTACGCTTGAGCTGGTAGCCAAAAACTTCGGGCCAATAGCGGTCCAGAAGCTGGCTGTAGGCCTTCTGATCGCCAGACATGGCTTTTTCTATGGTTTGTTGTATGTCTTCTTCCGGGGGCAAGGACTTGAGTTTAGGGGTGTGGGTTCCTGCTTGAAACAGGAGCGCAGGTCAGGAGTGGGCCTCCCTTTTACAATCCTGTTCCGAAGGAAGTTTTCCGCACATTCCGCAGGCAACCCCTTCCTCGTTCAGAAAAGGGCTTTGACTTGCGCATGTGCCCGCAAATTTACCGTCCTTTTTAGACCAGATTTTGATGGCAATGCCGGCAAATGCGAGCCCCAAAAGCCCAATGGTGATCAGTACGAGTTTCATAGGGAACAGTTTGTGCAAAGATACAAAAAAAGCCCCTTCTCAAAAGGGGCCTGTACAGGGGTTGAAACCCCTTAATACTTAATGTTCGCCACAATATTCTGTACGGTGGGAGAGGTGTTGCCCCCTTCCGGCTCTATGGTGATGTAGCTCATGGCCTTTTCACCGTAGGGCAGTGCCAGGAGCTTGTCCTTGTCATCGAGATCCCTCAGAATCCCGAGGTTCACCATTTCCCCGTTGACCTCTGCCCACATTTGATAGCACTGGTTTTCGGGAAGCTGGGGAAGGTTCCTTACATTGATATAGGAAAGCTTCTTAACCGGGTTTACATAGGCGATGGCCTTCAGGTCCCTGGCCTTCTGGTTTCCATTGACCAGATATTTTCGCGTCTGGGGATTGTTCAGGACGATAAACTGGTTTCGTACGTCTTCCAGCTGTTGCCTCATATCCGCCTCCAGCACCTGTATTTTATTGTTTACCATGGCGTTCTCCTGTTGAAGGCTCTGGTTCTGGTTCCAGAAAAAATAGGAGGAACCGGCAAAGAACAGGGCAGCAATGCTCGCTGCAATGGCATAGCGAATAAAGCGCCGCCGTCCGGAGCGTTGATTCCTTATGCCGTTAAAGATCCGTTCGCGCAAGCCTTCAGGGGTTTTCCTGGAATAGAGCTTGGCAAAGGCCTCCAGGTTTTCTTCCAGCTCCTGGTAGGTGTTCCGTACTTCGGGATACATGGCGATATACCGTTCCACCTGCGCGGATTCTTCTGCAGAGGTGGTCCCCAGCAGGTATTTTTCCAGCAGGTCAGTTTCAAGGAAAATGCGTACTTTCTCTTTCATAACCAATTCATTAAACTAAACAGCAGGAGGGATGCGGCTCCATAAATTTTCTTGAGTTCCCGTAACCCGATTTTCAGCCTCGATTTAATGGTCCCCAGAGGGATCCCGAGTTCTTCACTGGCTTCCTGCTGGGTCATCCCCTCAAAAAAAAGGGCTTCCAGCACGATCCGGTATTTGGCCTCAATCTTGTCGAGCTGCTTTTTCATGTCGATCAGCTCCGGCCGGATTTCCTCCTTACCTAGGTTATATACGTCTGAAACGTCGAGTTGGATTTCCCTGTCTGTTTTATTCGACCGACTCCTGATTTTGTCTATGGCCGTATTGCGCGTAATCCTGAAGAGCCAGGTAAAGAGCTTTGCCTTGGCCGGATCATACGTATGGGACTTGTTCCAGATCTTTACAAAACTCTCCTGAAGTACATCCTGGGCGATTTCCTCATTCTGCACCACCTTGAAGGCTACCCCATAGAGCGTATCCCCATAGTGTTCATAAAGGAGAGAAATGGCTTTGTCATTGCCTTCGTGCAAAAGTTCCACAATATGTTTTTCCAGCAGCACACTCATGGTCAGGTCGATGCCGAAAAAAAAGAGGCCTCGGGCATCCAAATCTACTTTACAGGTCGTATATAAGGTAACGCGAAGTTAAAAAATAGATTGTTACCCGGCCTTCGAGAATGCGGGAATTACCGGGAATTCAGAATATATTGTTTTGGTTAGTTTGGTTTGGTATAATCCCCGCGGCCATCAGGCCGCGGGGATTATACCAAACCAAACTAACCAAAACAATATATTCTGAATTCCCGGTAATTCCCGCATTCTCGAAGGCCGG
>SBFL01000056.1 GCA_006227965.1 Bacteroidota bacterium
CCGATAAAACGTCTGAAGACCTCGTACTCTGCCCTGGCGTCAAGGGATGCGGTAGGTTCGTCCAGCACCATGACTTCTGCATCTTTCATATACGCCCTTGCCAGGGCGACCTTCTGCCACTGACCCCCGCTCAATTCCTGCCCTTTTTTGAACCTCCGGCCAAGCTGTTGCTCCAGACCATCCTGCAATTCACGGATAACCTGATCGGCCAGGCTTTTCCGCGCCGCTTCCTGAATGGTGCGCGTATCCTGTAAGGCCTCTATGTTCCCCACAGCTATATTTTCTCGAACGGTGAACTCGTATTTGAAAAAGTCCTGGAAAATCACACCAAAGCGCTCCCTGTAGGCGCGTTTATCAAAATGAGCGATATTCGTGCCGTCCAACAGGATTTCCCCTTTTGTAGGTTCGTAAAAGCGCAGGATAAGCTTGATGAGCGTAGTCTTCCCTGCCCCGTTTTGGCCCACAAATGCCATTTTCTCACCTGCCTTCAGCTCAAAAGAGATTCCTTTTAAAATCGGATAGTTCCCCCCCGGGTAGGTAAAATGCACATCCCTGAATTCAAATCCCAGGCGGATTTTGTCAGGCAGGGGCAGGGGTTCCCGATCCGGCTTAGGGATTTTCAGGTCGATGAAATCAAAATAGTCCTTCAGATATAATGCGCTTTCTGAAATCCTCGTAAAACGGGAGAAAAATGCCTGCAGGTTACTTTGCAGGCGGTTAAAGGACCCCGAAAGGAAGGTAAGCTCCCCAAGGCTGAGCATCCCGCTAAGGGTCCGGTAGATGATAAGCACGTAGGCCCCATAGTAGGAGAGGATTCCCAACAGGTTGAACAGCCCTCCCAAAAGGCTTTGCCGAATGGCAAGCCTGCGGTTGAGCAGGTAGTACTGATGGGCCAGCCTCTTGAACCGGGTGGCGACAAAGTCTGTAAGGCCAAACAACTTGACCTCTTTGGCAGTAAGGTTGTTCGCCCCGATATACCTCAGGTAATCCAGCTCGCGCCGCTCGCTCGTCCAGCTCCGCGCGAGTGAATAGCGGTCCGAGGAAAATTTGATTTCATTGATAAACGAGGGTACAACGCTCAGGATTAGCAGGAGGATGAGCCAGGGCTCAAAATAGATCAGCCCAGCCACGAGAGACCCCACTGAAAGAACGCTTTCCGCCTGACCGAGTACATTACTCATAAGGTTGACGCGACTATTTGTCTGGGTCCTGGCCCGTTCGAGTTTGTCGTAAAACTCCGGATCTTCGAGCTGCTCCATGCTGAGTTCCTGGGCCTTCCTAATGATGCGTTCCGAAGAATTGTTTGAGTACAGGTCCCCCAGCAGTCCGTCCGTCAGGTTCACTGCCCGACCCAGCAGATCTGAAAGCAGGGCCACCCCCAGCTCTATGCCCACGTATTGCCAGAGCAACTCCAGGTCATGTGGCCCTTCTTCCTGCAGCAGGCGGACGATCTCATCGATGATCAGCTTTCCCACCCACAGCAATACCACCGGACTGAAGGCCTTCAGGAACCGGCACAGGATGTTGCCCGTAAAAAGACCGGGGCTGGCCCGGTAGATCTCCCCGAAAAACCGGGGAATTGAGCGCCACCCCTTAAAGGAGTCTTTCAGGGAAATCCTGTCCTGGTCAGTTATGGATTTAAGTCTTCGCCGCAGCAAGGTTTTCTTTGCAATTTACCAAACTCTTCCCACAGGGACCCTTCCATCGGGCCATAAATTCGGAGCCGGACTCTAGAAGGTCTTCAGCCAACCTGTAAGGCTCAACCTGTTGCGGCGGGCCGGCCTTACCTCGTGCTCCATCTCCCTGCTCTGGAAGATGACCAGCCTCCCGGGCAGGGGATGCACCGCCCTGGTCCTTTCCCCGTCCTCACCGGTAAGGTAAAGGATTAATTCCCCTCCATCCTGAAGACACCAATCCGGTTCGTTGAGATAACAAATCAGGGATAACTGTCGTCTGTCGTCATTTTTGAAAACGTCCAGATGCCTCTTGTATCGGGTGCCTTCTGGATACACCGCATAATGGAATTCCTTGTGGGCAATCCCGAGGAAACAGGTACGGTTCAGGTAGGCCGCCAATGCGTCGATCTGTTTAAGGAATTTGAATTCCGCCTCACTGGCCACGCTCTGGTCAATCCATGAAATAAAGTCCCCCCGTACGGATTTAATCTTCTGTTCATTGAATCTGTTCCCGATTGCGGCCTTTTTAAAGGCATCATTTTCGAATTTTTGCAATAATGCCTCCCTGAGAGCATCTGTCTCAAGGGGTGAGAGGAAGTCGGGAACGACGCTATAGTGGTGATCCATTAGATCCGCAATGATCTTTTCAAACTGGGCATTGGGCTCAAAGTCCAATTGCTCAAAAAGCTCATCAGGCATAGATTGCAGCAAAATTTCGCTAATGTAATTCAAATCGGGATTCGTCTGACATTATTCCTAATTTTGTATTCTTAAAATGCAACGCATGCAACGCATCCGGATTACCAAGGAATTTACCTTTGAAACAGGACACGCCCTGTATGGATACGACGGGAAATGCCGAAACGTACACGGACACAGCTACAAGCTTTCCGTGACAGTTATCGGGACCCCCATTCAGGAAAAAGGACATATAAAGCTGGGTATGGTGATCGATTTCGGGGATTTGAAACAGATCGTGAAAGAGGAGGTGGTGGACCCCTTTGACCACGCCACGGTGTTCAATAAGAACACCCCTCATGTAGAACTGGCAGCAACCCTTGAAAAAAGCGGGCACAAGGTAATCCTTGCAGAGTATCAGCCCACATCTGAAAACATGGTGATCGATTTTGCGCAGAAAATAAGTGCGCGCCTGCCTGAACATTTGCAACTGCATTCCCTGCAACTGCGTGAGACCGGAACGGCCTACGCAGAATGGTATGCAAGTGACAATACCTGAACCAACCCATCCCTCTGTGGGGTAAAATCCCGGGGGATATCCGTATTTTTACCAGCAATGGATGCGATAGCTGTTCCTTCAGGAAAAAAAATTTACTTCGCCAGCGACAATCACCTGGGGGCGCCCTCCTCAGCGGCAAGCCTGCCAAGGGAGAAGAAATTCGTCCGCTGGCTAGACCATATCAGAAAAGACGCAGCCGCTGTATTCCTGCTGGGAGATTTATTCGATTTCTGGTTTGAATACAATTCCGTAGTCCCGCGGGGTTTTACCCGTACCCTCGGAAAGCTGGCAGAACTCACCGACAGCGGAATCCCGGTCTACTATTTTGTCGGCAACCACGACCTTTGGATGCGCGGGTATTTCGAAGCGGAATTAAACATCCCCGTATTCCATAAACCCAAATCCTTCCGGCTAAACGATAAACAATTCTATATTGGCCATGGAGATGGGCTGGGCCCCGGGGACAATGGCTTCAAACGAATGAAAAAAGTCTTTACAAACCCGGCGGCCAAATGGGCCTTCAGGTGGCTGCATCCGGATCTCGGCGTCCGTATAGCCCAGTATTTTTCGGTCAAAAACCGGTTGATTTCCGGGTCGGAAGACGTAACCTTCCTGGGCGAAGACAAAGAATGGCTCGTACAGTACGCAAAGCGCAAACTCTCACAGCAGCACTACGATTATTTTGTTTTTGGCCACCGCCACCTGCCACTGGATATTGACCTTACCCCGACTTCCAAATATGTGAACCTGGGGGATTGGATCTCCTATTTCAGCTATGGGGTATTTGACGGGGCTTTCCTCTCTCTGGAGTACTTCGAGAAAGACTCCTGATCCGGAGCTTCCGCCTCCAGGTCGCGGACTTTCAGTTGCACCCCGGACTGACCCTGCCAATTGTTTTGTTCCGCTGAAAAGACAGCGTGAAATGGGGCCCCTCCCTGAATCATGGAAAGTTTTTCACCCAGTCCGAACCCAATCCCGCCGAGGGGGCCGGCACCTTCCTGCACAACCGCTAATTTGAGGTGGTCTCCGGCTTCTCCCACCCTCCGGGCATGTCCGGTATCCCTCAAGGGGCCTGCCTCGAAAACCGGGCTGGGGTTCCCGGGGCCAAAGGGAGCAAACTGCTCCAGGATTCGTACCAATCTGGTGGTAATTTGATGCAGGTGAACCCGCAGGTCAATCTGCAATTCCGGCTGCAGCTGCTCGGGTTGGATGGAGTTGGAAACAACCTTTTCAAATCGTGATTTGAATTCCTCAAACCTGGATTCGTGCAGGGTAAGCCCTGCCGCGTAGGTATGGCCTCCGAACTGTTCAATACAATCCGCACAGGCCTGCAGGGCTTCATAAACATCGAACCCCCTAACGGACCGGGCAGAGGCTGCAAGACGGTCCCCGCTTTTGGTAAAGACGAGGGTGGGGCGGTAATAGGTTTCGGTTAGGCGGGAAGCGACAATTCCGATCACTCCTTTATGCCAGTCCTGTTTGTAGACAACGGTGCTCATCCTGTTTTCTTCCCTGTGCTCCCTGATGAGCTCCAGTGCCTCTTCGGTGATCTGCCGGTCCATTCCCCGCCGCTCTTCATTGAGAGACTCAATAACAGTTGCCTGCTCTTGTGCCAGGCGTGCATCCCGTTCCGTCAAAAGACGGACAGCCATCTGTCCGTGCTCCATCCGTCCCGCAGCATTGAGGCGCGGGGCCACCTGGAACACGAGGTCCGACACCTTGTAAGAATCCCGACGGATGGACCCCATAATCGCCTTCAGGCCGGGTCGTGGATTATCGTTGATCACTCGCAGGCCAAAATGGGACAATACCCGGTTTTCCCCTGTGATTGGGACAATATCCGCAGCTATGGCTACGGCTACCAGGTCGAGATAAGGCATCAGGGATTCCACATCCAGTCCTCTCCGTGTATGAAGGGCCTGGATAAGTTTAAACCCAACCCCGCATCCGCACAACTCCTTGTAAGGATATGGGCAATCCTCCCGCTTTGGGTCCAGTACGGCAATGGCATCCGGAAGCTGAGGCCCTGGACGGTGATGGTCGCAAATGATAAAATCGATCCCCCGTTCTTTGGCATAAGCTACTTGCTCGATGGCCTTAACCCCGCAATCCAGTGCGATGATCAGGGTCATCTCGTTATCGGACGCAAAGTCAATCCCCTGAAGGGAAACCCCGTATCCCTCGGTGTACCGGTCCGGGATATAGGAGGCCACATCGGTATAGAATTCCCGTAAATAAGCTATCAGCAAGGCCACAGCAGAGGTGCCGTCCACGTCATAATCCCCGTATATCAGGATTCGTTCCCCCCTTTCAATTGCCTCTTCAATCCGGGTTACGGCCCTGTGCATATCCTGCATTAAAAAGGGGTCGTGAAGGTGTTCCAATTCCGGTCGAAAGAAGGTGCGGGCCTCTTCAAAGGTGCAGATCCCGCGCTGTACCAGCAACCCGGCTACCAGGGGGTCAACCTGCAGGGCATCGGCCAGAAGTGCCGTGCGGTCTGCATCAGGCTCAGGTTTGTACGTCCAGCGCATGCCTTGTTTTGCTATAAAAGTAACCCCCTTGGATGAAACCACATTGCATTGGCTCCCTGGGGTTTTCAGGATTGAGTATCTGGTTGTTCCTTATGGAAATGCGTGCTCACATCTACCTGGGCAAATTTGCGGAACATCTGCATAACCCCGCAGTATCTGTCAACTGACAGGGTAACAGCCCGTTTCAATTTCACCTCGTTCAGGTTGTGTCCGAAAAAATGGAACTCCATCTGAACATGCTCGTAGGTTTGGGGTGCGGATTCGCTCAGCCGGGCCTTTATATCGATATGGAAGGCACCTACTTCCAATTTCATCTTGCGTAGTATCAAAGCTACATCCAGGCCGGAACAGCCGGCAAGTGAGCTCAGCATAAGTGCTTTTGGACGCAGGCCTTCCCCCTGCCCCCCTTCATCCGGGCTTGCATCAATCCTGAAAGTCAGGCCGGAGGGGTTGTTGCTTTCGAAGGCCATATCCCCCATCCATCGGGTTATTACATGATTGGTGGAAGCCATATTTTTTTGTTTCTTGCAGAAATCAAAAGTACAATAAAATACCTCCAATATGCCATTGGTAGACCCGCTGGACCCAAATGCAGACCCCGAAACCTGGGAACTGGCGTCCTTCTTTAATGAGACGCTCGGATTTTGCCCGAATTCTGTACTGACCATGCAACGGCGCCCGGCCATTTCCAAGGCATTTATAGCGCTTAACAAAGCTGTGATGGCCAATGAAGGCCGTGTCACTTCAGCCCTTAAGCGAATGATAGCCTGGGTAAGCAGCAATGCAGCGGGGTGCCGGTATTGCCAGGCCCATGCCATCAGGGCGGCAGAACGATACGGCGGGGAAAGGGAAAAACTGGACAATATCTGGGAATTTCGGACCCATCCCGCATTTTCGGAAGCGGAGCGCGCTGCCCTTGATTTTGCCCTGGCCGCCTCGCAAATTCCTAATTCCGTGAATGATGCCCTTAAAAAAAGGCTTCACAAATACTGGGATGAGGGTGAAATTGTAGAAATGCTGGGGGTTATATCCCTGTTCGGGTACCTGAACCGGTGGAATGACTCCATGGGGACTTCCATAGAGCCCGGCGCTGTTGAAAGTGGGGAGAAATATCTTTCGAAATACGGCTGGGATACCGGAAAACACGGAAAGCCCTGAAATGCAAACTTCAAAAGCAGGTTAGGAACCGGCACCCCTAACGACCAGGACAAACTCTCCTTTAGGCGCATGCTTCTCAAAGTGCTCCTTTACCGTCAGCAGCGTCCCGCGGATGGTTTCTGCGTAGAGTTTACTTAATTCCCGGCTGACCGAGATCTGGCGATCGGACCCGAAAATCTCCTGAAGCTGTTCCATGGTTTTTAAAAGTTTATGGGGCGATTCGTAAAAGATCATCGTCCGCTGCTCTTCCCTCAAAGCCTGAAGTCGTTTCTGACGGCCTTTCTTCGGGGGCAGGAAACCCTCAAAGACAAACCGGTCTGTGGGGAATCCGCTTTCAACCAGGGCAGGGATAAGCGCGGTAGGCCCTGGCAGGCACTCCACACGCACTCCTAATCGCAGGCACTCCCGCACCAGCAGGAATCCAGGATCCGAGATCCCCGGGGTTCCCGCATCCGATATAAGCGCCATGGTCTCACCGGCCTCCATCCGGGCAGCCAGGTCCGTCGTGATCCTGTGTTCATTATGCATGTGGTAGGATCGGACAGCCGTTGTGATTTCAAAATGCCTGAGAAGCTTCCCGCTGGTACGGGTGTCCTCTGCCAGTATCGTGTCCGCACTTTTCAGAACCTCGATGGCCCTAAGGGTGATGTCTCCCAGGTTTCCAATCGGGGTGGGTACGATGTAGAGGATACCAGCCATAGGGTATTGAAGAAAGAAAGGCCTGTGAAGGGTTTCTCAATAAGCCTTTTCCATTAGAGAATTTTCAGTCAGGAAAAGCGGCGGTCAATCAATGCCATGAACCTGGACTCATATTCTTCCTTGCCTTTCCAGTTGCCGTATTCCGGCTTGACCATTTTTTTTTTTTTTTTCACAGACCTCGGCTGGGACTCCATGGTTTTCAGTTGGGACAGAATCCGGTTAAAATCTTCCGTGCTTTCGTTAAAAAGGTGCTTCACAAAGGCCAGCCGGTCATTCAGACCCACAGTGATCTTTTTTGCCGTCAGGGTATCGTTCAGGGATTTGGAGGTAACGCCCTCTGCAAGGTCAGAAACCAAAGGAGTCACAATATCCTTGTCAGACTTGACAAAGTCCCTTCGCCCCATGAACCTGGCCAGGACTTCTTCCAGTTCTTCCCCCCCCGGCATTTCTGAGACCATGTGTTTTATGGTGTCAATACCCGGGATAATGATATCTTCCTCATGTGGGTTGGTTTCGGGCACGAGCTTATTCTCGTTAAGCACGGCTGAAGCTATGGATTCAAATTTGGAGGCAACCTCGCTTTTGTTTACGTCCACCTCCACATCCTTCAGTTTTTGTTCGATAAAATTCAGCACCGCCAGTTTTTCATAGAGCGTTCGGGCTTCCTCGTACAGTCCGGAAATATCCGTCAGATCATCATTGGAGATGATTCTGCTGGCTATCCGTATCAGGTCTGCTCTCAATTTTCGTTTCATGGCATTTTGGTCTGGACCCTGTTCGCGGTCCGTATTTTTCATACTTTTATATTGCCGTTTAAGTATAACGGCCCTCAGGTGGATTTTCGTCTAAAATTACAAAATGTTTCTCGAAAACACGGTTAATCACAAAGAACAATTCGGCTGGATCGAGGTGATCTGCGGCTCCATGTTTTCAGGGAAAACCGAGGAATTGATCCGGCGCCTGAAACGCGCCCAGTTCGCCCGGCAGAAAGTGGAGATTTTCAAACCGATTGTCGATACCCGGTACCACGAGGAAAAGGTAATCTCACACGACGAGAATGAAATCCGATCGACCCCGGTACCGGCAGCTGCCAATATCAGGCTGCTGGCAGATGACTGCCACGTGGTTGGCATCGATGAGGCCCAGTTCTTTGATGACGAAATCATAACCGTGTGCAATGACCTGGCCAACCGCGGGGTACGGGTGGTTGTTGCAGGCCTGGATATGGATTTCAGGGGCAATCCTTTTGGTCCCATGCCTGCTCTTATGGCAACTGCAGAATACGTTACGAAGGTACACGCCATTTGCACGAGGACCGGAAACCTGGCCAATTACAGCTACCGGAAATCCCAGAATGACCGATTGGTTATGTTGGGGGAAACAGATGAATACGAACCCCTGAGCCGGGCCGCTTTCTACAGGGCCATGCTAACGGAGAAGATCAGCAAGCTGGAGGTGAAAGATCCGGAAATCGTGACCCCTAAAAACAGCAGGAATGCCTCTGACCCCTGAAACCGCCCTGGAGATCGACCTGCAGGCCCTGGCACACAACTACAGGGTCATCCGCTCCAGGCTAAAGGAAAAAACCCGGTTGTTGGGGGTGGTGAAAGCCTTTGCGTACGGGAGCGAGGCTTTGGCCATTTCAAAAAAGCTCGAAGACCTGGGTGCCGATTACCTGGCAGTGGCCTTCAGCAGGGAGGGTGTGCTGCTGAGAGAGGGCGGGGTCCGGCTGCCGATCCTGGTGTTACACCCGCAGCCAGGTGGTCTGGACGAGGTAATCGAACACTGCCTGGAACCAAGCCTTTACAGCAGGAACATTCTCTCCCTATTCCTGAAAGCCCTCAAAAAGCACGGACAGGAAGAGTATCCGGTTCACCTGAAGTTCAATACCGGCCTTAACCGCCTGGGCTTTCACAAAGAGGACCTCCCCTGGATAGGAGGCCGGCTAAGTGCGTCAAGGGCTGTTGAGGTACGATCCCTTTTTTCCCATCTTGCAGCATCTGACGATCCGAAAGAAGCTGATTTTACCCTCGGGCAGATCCAGGCTTTTGAGGCCATCGTCCGTGAATCGGACTCTCACCTTGGCGGGAAGCCGTTCAAACATATTTTAAACACCTCAGGGGTCTTCAACTATCCGGAGGCCCAGCTCGATATGGTACGCACCGGGATTGGCCTTTACGGCTATTCCAATAACCCGCAAACGGATCGTGAGCTTCGTCCGGTTGCCAGGCTTCGGACAAGGATTTCCCAAATCCACAACATCGAACCGGGGCAATGGGTAGGATACAACAAGGGGTTTCTGGCAGACTCTCCCCTGAAAACAGCTACCCTCCCCATAGGGCACGCCGATGGTATCGGGAGGCAATATGGAAAAGGCCGGGGCATGGTGTACCTTAATGGAAAAGCAGTCCCTATCATCGGGAATGTCTGCATGGATATGACTATGGTTGATGTAAGCGGCCTGGAATGCCGGGAAGGGGATGAGGTCATTTTTTTCGGGGAAGGTCATTCCGCTGAAGTCATGGCCCTAGGGGCAGGCACCATTTCCTATGAACTGCTGGCGGGCATTTCCCGTCGTGTGCCGAGAATAATACTGGAATAAATTTTTTTGAGCTTAAACCCCTGGAATTTACTAACTTGACCCTGCTAATCACTTAAAACCAAAGACCATGCTTAAAGAATTCAGAGATTTTATTATGACAGGCAATGTCATCGACCTGGCCGTTGCCGTCCTTCTGGCGGGTGCTGTCGGACTTGTCGTCAATGGTTTCGTCAATGACATCATGATGCCCTTTGTGGGGTATTTTACGGGGGGTGTTGATTTTTCAGCATTTAAATACGTCCTCTCGGAAGCCGTCATCGATGACGGAAAAGTAGTCACTCCGGAAAGCGCCATTCGCTACGGGGCCTGGATCAACTCGATCATTAACCTGATCATTGTGGGCTTTGTGCTTTTCGTTATTGTCAAATCCTACAACAAGGTCCGCAAAAAAAAGGAGGAGCCGGCTCCGGAGCCAAAAGGGCCTACTCAGGAAGAACTGCTGGCTGAAATCCGGGACCTCCTTAAGAAGTAATCAACTAACCCGATCGCGCTGGCTGCGCGATGCCGCTATACCACAGCAATTATAATCCGTAAAGCCGTTGCGGCCCTCCCGCAACGGTTCTTTTTTGGTGCCCTTTTTGTTTGATTTAAGACAAATAGTTGTGTTTTTAATAGATGGAGGACGCCTGCTTTGCTGAAAAAGACGTCTTGCCTACCTTTACCGCCTAAATTCAGCGATATGAAATTAGCCGTGGTAGGCGCTACCGGAATGGTCGGCGAAGTGATGTTAAAGGTCCTGGAAGAGCGCAGATTCCCGGTAGAGGAACTGCTACTGGTAGCATCGGAGCGTTCGGTGGGAAAAAAGCTTCGCTTCAGGGGCGGGGAATTGGAAGTTATCGGGCTGGAAGATGCCGTCAGGGCCCGGCCGGACATCGCGCTATTTTCAGCCGGTGGTAATACCTCACAGGAATGGGCGCCGAGATTTGCAGCCGCTGGGACCACTGTGATAGACAATTCCTCTGCCTGGCGGATGGACCCGGACAAAAAACTGGTGGTCCCGGAGATCAATGCCTCAGTCCTGGGGCCGCAGGACAAGATCATTGCCAATCCCAACTGTTCCACAATACAACTCGTTATGGTCCTTGCTCCCCTCCACCGGGAATACGGGATGAAGCGGGTGGTGGTTTCCACCTATCAGTCCGTTTCCGGCACAGGGGTGCAGGCCGTCAGGCAACTTGAGGAGGAAATGAATGGGATTGAGGGGGAAAAGGCCTATCCACACCCCATACATCGCAATGCCCTGCCGCACTGCGATGTCTTCCTGGAGAACGGCTACACCAAAGAGGAGATGAAATTGGCCCGGGAGCCCCAGAAAATTATGGGCGACCAGACCTTTTCCGTCACCGCCACCGCGGTGCGTATCCCCACCGCCGGGGGCCATTCAGAATCCGTGAATGTGGAATTCCACCGGGATTTTGACCTGAACAGGATCCGTGAACTTCTCGGGGCGACCCCCGGGGTAATTGTGCAGGACCTTCCTTCCGAAAACCTGTACCCCATGCCCGTTACCGCCCATGGGAAAGACGAAGTATTCGTCGGCCGGATCCGGAGGGACGAAAGCCAGGCCAACAGCCTGCACCTGTGGATCGTCGCTGACAACTTGCGGAAAGGGGCTGCCACCAATGCGGTGCAAATTGCAGAATACCTGCTCCGGCATGGCCTTGTCCAAACTCCTTAAAAATCTGTTAAACCCCCTGTTTTTAATGCAGCAGACTTCTTTTTTGTGATATTTTTGAGGGTTAAACATTTCCGACTTATGAAAAAACAAAGCATCCTGATCCTGCTGGGTATTTCCCTGCTGGCCTGCCAAAACAAAAACAAAACCTCTATGGCACTAGACTATCCAGAAACTGCCAAAGTAGACACGGTGGACACCTATTTTGGGACCGAGGTCCCCGACCCGTTTCGCTGGCTGGAGGATGACCGGAGCCCTGAAACTGAAGACTGGGTAAAACGCGAAAATGAGCTTACGTTCTCCTACCTGGAAAAGATA
>SBFL01000337.1 GCA_006227965.1 Bacteroidota bacterium
CACCGAGAAACCTCAGCACCCCTTCATTAGATTTCTCACGTCCCTGAAGTGAGCTCCGCTCTACTTTGGGGGGTTCGAAATGACATTGTCCCTGGTTTTGCAGTGTGAGCTGCAAAACTCCTTTTGCAAAAGTGCCCTTTCTTTTGGTTCGTTTTCCTTGGGCAAGCAAAGAAAATGAACAAAACCCGTATCTTAGAAGAACATCTTAAACCTATGTTTCGAATCTTCCGCCGCGTCAGATACGGCCTTTCGGCCAGCAGAAATACACGCCGATACCTCCTCTATGCTTTCGGGGAGATGGTGCTGGTGGTGATCGGGATTGTGATTGCTCTGCAGATCGACAACTGGAACGAGTGGCGGCAGGAACGGGAAGACGAACAGATCGTGCTCAGTCAGCTCAGGGACGATTACCGGGCCAACCTGGCGCAATTGGAGCAGAAAATGGATATGCGCAAATCCATCATCAAAGCGTCCCTTTCGGTACTCGGTGCCATGGATACCCCGGGGGAGATAAAGCGGGATACCCTGATCGGCCACCTGACGGTACTTTTGGTAGACCCTACGTTCGATCCTATTGAAAACGATTTAAGCAGCAGCGGGGATTTACGGCTGATTACCAACCAGGACCTCAAACGACTGCTTTCCAACTGGACTGCCGACATTGTCGGCGTGCGAGAACTGGAGCAAAACTGGTCCGATATCGTATTCCAGCAATTGCAGCCTGTGCTCACCGATCTGGGAATCTCCCGGGACCTGGCCAATTACTTTACCAATGATCTGAAAGTCGACTGGTCCCTCGCCGCCGGTGCCCGCCTTCAGCAACAGGATATAGGTGCCTCCACTCAGGGCGCATCGGTGCTGGAAATCACCGGTAGCAAAGAACTGGAAGGTTTGGTCTCTTTTGCCATTACTTATAACGCCACTGCCAACCTGCAATCAGAGATCCTTCGCGAACGAATTGAGGAGATCATTGCGCATATTGATCGGGAAATCCAGGAATGAATACTCCGGTCCCGAGGGTTTTGTGGTCAATTCTCATTTCATTCGTGCCTCCTCGCATTTGCAGCGATCAAGAAGTTACCAACAAATCTGTGTGCCTTTTATAGCTTCCTGCCAATGTTCCTGAAAGACCCGCCCGGCTAATCCTACTTCTCCTGCCCCAAATCAAAATTTTCACTACCTTAAAGAATAATTTCCCTTATTTGACCAGGTCTTCCAGAATAGTGTTTAAGCAGGCTCCGGGGAAGCCCGATCTATGGCGCATCCGCAAAGAGATCTATAGGCACATGCTGCAAACCCGTGGCTGGAAGTACAGGTCATTCCTCAGGTTCCTGCGGTTCTTTAAATACATCAGCTTTTCCCCCACACGGGGCTCTTTTCTGGAATACTACTATGTGATGATGCGCTACCTCGACGACGTGGTGGACGGGGATGCGCCCCTGCCGGAAGGCTACACAGACCCAAAAGATTACATTCAGGACAAGATCGCTTTTTCACGCCACCTTGCCGGCCCACGGGATGGGGCTGACCACCTCATGCTGCACTGCTTCAGTCTGGGGGAAAAATTCGGTCAGGAATTCCAGCAGGAGACCCAGGACATCCTGCATTCCCTCCTTTTCGATGCCAAACGCCGCGGCACCTGGGAGGTTTTTCCCGCTGACATCCTGCGTGAACACTTCCACAAGATGGATATTCGGGGTACCATCCGGGCCACGCTGAAGATTTTTGGGGACGAACCGGACCAGTACCCGATCCTGGAACCCCTGGGGGTGGCATGCCGGTATCAGTACGACATCGAAGACGTCAGTACTGACCTGGCTGCCGGGTATGTAAACATCACCCGGGAAGAAGTGGACGCCCTTGGGATCCGACCTGAAGAGCTCCGGGACCCGGCCTCTTCAGGTGTGAAGCGCTGGGTGCAAAAACACGCCCTGGAGGGGCTGGAATTACTGGAAAAACACAGGACAAAGGTTACAGAAGGTCGCTTTTCCCCTCTTGCACGGGCAACCTTCCCGGTAGTTTACGGCTGGCCGGCCCGAAAAGTATTCCAGAATACGCTGCATGGGACCTCCCTTCACCAAAACTTCATACACCAGACATGAAACATACCCGGGACACCCGCAAAAAAGGCTTCCACCTCACCAAATGGTTTCTGGACTTCGCAGGGGAGGATGGCAGCGTTTTTATATGCTACGCCGCACGCCTCACCTGGAAAGGGATCACGGTTCCTTATACACATATCCTGTGGCAGCGTCCGGGCGAGCCCACAACCCAAAAGACCAGGTATACCAGGGCCCGCATGCCGGTGCAGGATGGCAGGCAGCTCATCTGGGGGGACCCCCGCTGCCAGGTTGCCGGCATCTGGGAAACGAGCGTCGATCCGTTAGAGGCTCGGTTGTTTGAATCCGGGCAGGGATATCTGGACTGGCACTGCCTGCATCCCTGCTCCAGGGTCACCCTGGAATTTGAGGGGAGTCAATACATAGGGGAAGGGTATGCTGAGGTGCTCCACATGACCATCCCCGCCTGGGAAATGCCCATGCGCGAATTGCGCTGGGGCCATTTTCTCTCGCCAGGTCACTGGGGGGTGTGGATCGAAATCAAAGAAGAGACAGGTCCCCGTCAATGGGTCTGGTGGGATGGGAAGCCGGAGGCCGGTTGCCGGATTTCGGACTCGGAAATCTATATCCCCGGAGCCAATGGTTCGCTCCTCCTGAACCGCGGAAGGGTCCTGGAAGCGGATAAGAAGATTCTGCAAATAGTTGGAAAACTGGTGCGTTACCTGCCCGGATTCCGGAAGGTGATCCCGGAGTCCTTCCTCATGGCTGATGCCCATAAATGGTACAGCCAGGCTCGTATGGACTTGGGCCCCAAAGAGACATTCACAGGCCGGGCCATTCATGAGTTTGTTAATTTCAACCCCGCTGCAGATGGTGCTTAGGGCGGAACATATTTACAAATCCTTTGGGAAAAACCAGGTGCTGCGGGACCTTTTCCTGGAAGTTGACCCGGGCAGCCTCTGCGGTATTGTAGGTGAGAATGGGTCCGGCAAGTCTACGCTGCTCAAGATCCTGGTGGGGGAATGGAAACCCGGGAGCGGGACTGTCCAGATCTCCGGGAGGCTCGGGTACTGCCCCCAGCGCGTAACACTTTACCCCCAGTTGTCCGTGAACGAGCATTTTAGCTATTTCGGGGCAGCTTATGGTATGACCGGTCCGGAACAGAGAAATAGTCAGGCACATTTGCTGGAATATTTCAATTTCGGGAAATACCTGGGGGAAAAAGTGGCCCACCTCAGCGGCGGGACTGCCCAGAAACTGAACCTCAGCCTGGCATTGTTGCACAAGCCAAAATTACTGATCCTTGACGAGCCTTACAGCGGATTCGACTGGGACACCTACCAGCGCTTCTGGGGATATGTAAGCAAATTACGAGAGGAGGGATGTGCCATTCTCGTGGTAAGCCACTTTATTACGGAAAAAGAACTATTTGATCGGATCTACGAAATGAAAAATGGCCAGTTGCAATGAACCCGGACCGCTTAAAGATCAGTTTTGTAATGACTCTTCGAATGTTGCTGAGGCGGCATATCGTGCTCCTGCTCCTGCTGGTGATCCCGGCGATTTTCCTGGGGATCGTCAGCCTGACCACTTCAGACCGGCCGCTGCCTTTCCGCCTGGCATCCCTGGAAGAGGAGCCCGTGGTGTCGATACCTGAGGAAGGGATCCACTTTGTCTTCTTTGCCGTGGCTTCGGTGGGATTCCTTCTTTCCTTCCTCGCCCTGAACCTCATCCAGAATAACCGGCACGTAACCCGGCGTTTGGTCCTCTGTGGCTATTCTCCCACCGAGCTTCTGACCTCCAAATTGGCTGCCCTACTGGTTTTCATCCTGTTGGTCTCCACCTATGTGGGGCTCCTGACAAACATCCTCTATGAAATAGACCACCTGTGGTTGTTCATCTTCAGCCTTGTGTCTATTGGTTTTGTCTACGGCTGCTACGGACTGCTGGCGGGCAGTCTTATCCGCGGCGAACTGGAGGGCATCCTGGTGATCGTACTTCTGGTGAACATCGATGTGGGTTGGTTGCAGAATCCGCTTTTTTATGAAGGGGCCCAGAACCAGGAAGTCATTCGCTATCTCCCGGCATATTTTCCCTCCCAGGCTTCCCTAATCGCCGCCTTTACGGATTACGGGGTCAGTCATGCCATCGGCAGTGCCTATCTCTACGGGGCCGGTTTCCTCCTGCTCAGTCTGCTGATCTATTACAAAACCATGAAAACCTACCGATGAAAAAGATTCCTCCTACTCTTCAGAAATTCCTGTACGGGTTTGCCTTCATGGTCCTTGTCCCGCTGGGCCTGGTTTTTTGGGCGGGTATTACAGAAAGCCATGTGCGCTACCCAGGTCTTAAATCCGAAGCGGCGGGAGTATTGCTGCTCCTTTCAGGTGGGTTGCTTATGCTATGGTCCATGGGTTCCCTGATGACGAAAGGCGGAGGCCTGCCCATGAATGCCTTTCCTCCCCGGAACTTTGTGGAATCAGGTCCTTACGGACTCTTCCGACACCCTATTTACTTGGGTTTTGGAGCTATGGTGGCTGGATACTTCCTCTACACCGGTTCAGCCAGCGGGCTTTGGATGGTCACGCCCCTGACCATCCTGGGGATGATTGCCCTGGTCCTTGGCTTTGAAGGGCCGGACCTGAAAGAGCGCTTCCCTGGGAAAAAGCTCAGCCCCCTGTTTGGGCTGTCGGAGGCGAACAGCCATGTCCCCGGCCCTGACAAAAGATTGGTTAGTCTCGGCAGCGTTTTAGTGCTAATGATTACATTCAACTACCTCACTGCAAATACAGACCGCAGTTTTCCATTGGAAGAGATCGCTTCTCTTTTTTCAGGAGGCCGGGACCGGAGTGCCTGGGGATACCTGAATCTGATTCCGCTGCTGGCGGTACCTTTTGTGCTTAAACGAAATTCGGATTTGCGCTCATGGACCCTCTGGTCTTCCACTGCCCTGCTGGCCGGGTTCCTCTGGACCCTGGTTTGCCGGGAACTCTGTGGGAACTCATGGGGTTTCCCCGGCGGGCATATCCTGAACGTCCCGCTGTATATTGTCCTGATCGCCTTGTTTACCCCCTTTCGGAATTATCGGAGCGCCTACCTGATTACGGGGGTTGCATACCTGCCTTTCCTGGCTTTACAGGTCGTTTCCCAGGATAACTTTGTTAACAGTCTGATTTTATCAGTGCTCCTGTTCCTGGCTGTGGTAAATGCAAGTGTCCTGTGGGGGTGGATCCGGCGGCTTTCAGAGCGGCTTGCCAATTCATGGAAGGAATGGGTTTTCGGCCGGGTGCGGGTCATCAACCACGGGTTTTATGTTGGGGGCGGGGCCCTTCTCGGCATCCTTATGGCCGGCATCCTGGCAGGTGAGGCCTATGCATGGGCGCTGTTGGCATTTGTGGTCACCGTGGTCATCTTTTCCGCTATCTGGGCCCAGGTGATAGAGGGTTCCGAAAAGCTGAAACGCCCTTTCGGTTTCTACGGGGCCCTCGTGGGCATCCTCTTTGCCAGTCTTCTGGTCTGGGCACTGGGTTTTAACCCCTGGGTGCTGATCGGGGCAATATCCGTCATGATTCCCTGGGTACAAGCGATTGGCAGGGTACGTTGCCTGATCAACGGGTGTTGCCACGGCATGAAGACAGAGAATCCGGAAGTGGGTATCCGTTACTTCCACCCGCGTTCTCGGGTTTGCAGCATCTCAGACATGAAAGGTGAATGGCTGCACCCGACACCGCTCTACTCAATTCTATGGTTATTGCCTGTCGGCTTTATACTCTTGGCCCTGTGGCATGGGGGTGCAGCGCCCAATTTCATTTTCGGCCTCTACCTATTTTTGACCGGTATCGGCAGGTTCGTTGAGGAAGCCTACCGGGGGGAGGTGCAGACCCCGATCCTTGGAAAACTTCGCCTTTACCAATGGACCGCGGCCCTTTCGGTTCTTGTGGGTATCCTGTTCACCATGCTCCAGGTACAAACCCCGGCCCTTTCTCCCGGGTTCAGTATTGAGATCCTGCTGGCCGCCCTGTCCGGAGGCCTCTTTGTGTTCTTTGCCATGGGGGTGGATTTCCCGTATTCCAACAAACGGTTCTCACGGCTGGTCTGAACCCGGTATTCTGAACCTTGAACCATCAAACTTAGAACATTCACAGAAGCATCCCAACTGCCTGCTGCGACCCCCCGCAGCCTGCCAACTAAAAACCCCGGCTTACCCGGGGTTTTTATTCCAAAATGATGTTTTGCTTTATTTCGCCATTTCCACCGTGGCATCGGGAGCATTAGTCTTCACGGATGCGATTCCATTTTCCATCGCTTCCTCAGAGGAATACATCTGGCTGGTGCCTATAACCTGGGCATTGGCAGCTTTAAGATTGAAATAGGGACGGCCGTCTTTGGCAACCCTGCGCTCAAATTTGCCGTCATCTGATGAGTTGGTGCGGACCGACTCGATCCCGTTATCACAACCAGCTTTGGAAGCATATTCTTGGCTGCTTAGGATGATCTGGCCGTTTGCGGCTTTAAGGCTGAAATGGAATTGTCCCTTGTCGTTTTCTTGGATCACAAATTTTCCCATAATGTTTTTTTATTTACCATTTCAAGATATTGAAAATCCTGTATTTCTCAAGTTAAACAATGGTTAAAGCTTTCCCCGGCAGATAAGGTATCAGCGGTCCAATCCGCCGTGTTCGCTTTTCTTCGAATTTCAATTTTGCTTAGGTCAAAAGATCCGCATCTCTGCTTTGTAGGCGATTCCCCAAATAGCATTGTTGCTGAAATCCTTCAGGCCCGAACATTCTCCCTGAACCTTGAGCGATCAAACTTTGAACATTCACAGACGCATCCCAACGGCCAAGTTTTCCCCGGCTATAAACAAGACAACCCGTTCTAATTCCTTAAATTGAGGTCAGGAATAACCAGCCTATACATATGACCCGTTTTCTTCACCTGCCCGTATCTCAATACAACCTCCCATCGCCCCCCTTGATAACAGTGGCTGTATTGCTCTTGCTCCTGGTCTTCGGATGTGCGCCAAAACAGGAGTCCATAACCAAAACAGAGGTCATCAGTACGATAGAAGGCCTTTTTGAGGCCCTGGATGTAACTAACGAGAATCCTGGCCTGATGGACCATTACACCACCCCAGATTTCCTGATCTACGAGGCAGGCCAGAAAATGGACAGGGAGCAGTTCAAGGCCTTTGCGGAGGGTTCCACGGCAATTGAAACAGATTGGGAGCTTAGCGATTTCAGGATTTCCACGGATGAGCACTCGGCCCACGCCAGTTTCTTTAATCGTGGGGAATTTGTGGTCCAGCAGGACTCGGTGCGTATCCGACTGGAAATTCAATGGCTGGAAAGCGCTTTTTTAGTAAAGAAAGGGGATTCGCTAAAAATCAAATTTTATTTCTCAGATAATATCGGGATAAAATCGGATACCATCCGTTGATGGGTCACAAGGCTCACCAAGGTGGAACCAATCAAATACAAGAATAAACCCATGAAAAAAAACATCCTGGCAGTCCTTGGGGTTGCCCTTATCGTATCCTGCGGGACGAACCAGCAGAAGGATCAGGAATTTATGGTGCTCAAAGGCGCCACCGCCTATGACGGTAATGGTGGTGTAATTTCCAACAGCGTGGTAATCATCAGGGAAGGAAAAATTGAAGCCATCGGGGATTCCTCCCTGGAAATCCATGGCAATTCAACGCAAATTGACCTTTCCGGAAAATTCATTGCCCCGGGCCTGGTGGATGCCCATGTGCATTTTGCACAAACCGGGTTTTTCGATGGCAGACCCGATGCGCTTGACCTTCGGGACAGTATCGATTACAACATGCTACAGTCCCACTTGCAAAATTATCCCGATCGGTATTATGAGAGTTACCTGCGCTCCGGCGTGACCGCTGTCTACGATGTGGGAGGTTATCCCTGGAGCATTGGACTGCAGGTTTCGGCTGAATACAACCTGAACGCCCCACATGTGGCCGCAGCGGGTCCGTTGATCACCCCGGTATCCGATCAGAACCTGCTCCCACTGAATACCCCGGGTCAAAAACAACTCGTGAACCTAAGATCACCTGAATTTGGCCGGCAGGTGGTCCGGCAGAACTCGAGTCTGGGGTCCACGGGCATTAAGATCTGGCAAATAGCCCTTGATGACCCGGTCTTTATGGAAGGTTTAAGGGCGGTAGCGGACGAGGTGGCCCTGCAGGGTAACAAACTCATTGTACATGCCACCGGTCTGGACCAGGCCAAGGAGGCCCTGAGGCTGGGTGCCAAAGTGCTGGTGCACAGCGTGGATGACCAGCCCGTGGATGAAGAATTTATAACCCTGGCTAAGCAGGCAGGGGCCCTCTACTGCCCCACCCTTGTTGTAATGCGGGGCTATTTCAACGCCTTTAAGTCCCTGAAAGGCGGATTTTTGCTTGAAGACCCTAACAACACAGTAGATGTCGACACCAGGAAGCTGATCCAATCAGCAACCCTGTTTTACGACTACCTGCCCAACCCGGAAGGGTACAGCTCTATGATCACCAATTACGAGAGCTATGTCAACAGTCTTGAAAAGACTATGGCTGAAAACATCATGCGCGTCCACCAGGCAGGTATCCCTATTGCCGTATCTACAGATGCTGGAAACCCGGGCACACTTCACGGGATTTCGATTTACGATGAAATGGAAGCCATGCAGCAGGCGGGTATACCCGCGGCGGACATCCTCGTGATGGCCACAAAGAACGGAGCCCGGACCATGGAAAGGGAAGGTGATTTTGGAACCCTGGAAGCTGGAAAAATGGCAGATCTCATCGTCCTGGACGCAGATCCCGCGGCAGACATTCGAAACATGAGATCCATCTCACATGTGATGAGGGGTGGCCTGCTGCGGCCCGTGGACCAACCTTTTGAAGATAACCCCAAAGATGAATAGCGGATATTTGCCCATCCCCTGAACTCACCACTGGGCTGGACGAGATTCCCCCCGAACCCGTGTTACGCTTTCTCCGACATATCCGAAAACAAGTTATGGAACAGAAGAACATCCGTAAATACATCCTCTATGCCCTTGGTGAAATCCTGCTGGTGGTTATAGGGATCCTGATCGCCCTGCAAATCAACACCTGGAATGAAGAACGGAAAAACGCCCTGGAGGCCAACCGTCTCCTAAAAGACCTTTTCGAAGAAGTCGAGATGGCGGTAAGCAGCCGGGAGGAATTCCTTAGGGAAGACATAGCGGTGCAGGATGGGATTGCCTCGGCCCTTAACAAGATATTCTCAAAGGGCCTTGCAGAGTTAACTTCTGAAGAATGTGAGTCCATTTTTTACTCGCACATGATCCGGTGGGACCCCTTTAACCTTACCACCCTGGATGAAATGATCACGACGGGGAAAATTTCCATCCTGTCGGATTTGGAGCTTCGAAATGCCCTGCTGGAATTCCGGAATTTGGCCAACAGCAACAGGGAACGCCTGAACCAAACCGTATTTGAAGCCAATGTCCTGGTAGATGATTTTCCCCATCTTATTATCCGGGACTGGGATATCGCCAGCCAGGAGTCTGTGTTCACTTGCGACATAAAGGCCATGCGCGAAAACCGGCACTTCCTGGCTCAGCTACAAAGTAACCGGGGGCGTTTAGGGGGGCCTATCAACGCGGCAAGAAGGGAACTGGATGCGCTGGTGCTAATACGGAACAACCTAAGAGAATCATTATGAGGTTACCTCTGCTTCCATTACTCAGAAAAGATCCTGAAGTGCCTCCGCCCAGGAGGGCAATTCAATCTGGGCCTGTTTCATAAAAATGAAAAATCCTTCAAAGGCGAGCGTGTAGATAAGTTCCAGGTGATCAAACTGCATATCGGAAAGCAACCCGATTAGGGGTTCATATACATTGGCACTAAGACTATAAATCTTGATTGCCGGCAGTATAATGTGGCTTGTTTTGAAGAACATGGTTGAGGTTGCTTTGGTCGTTCTGTACTTAAGAGACGAGCAACTTCAGGGGTTATAACAGTCTTTAGGAACATTTTAACGCATTAGGCTGAATTTTATCAATTTTTTAAAACTTAGGCTTAACATCTCTCATTCACCGGCCCGGGCCAATTCAATGGCTTCTACACGATTTCTGGTGATACAGGATTCTACCGGTTTACATCTATTTTTGCTGTAACAATTACCTGAAAAGGTGCTCTTTAAAGAGAGTACTAACCAATTCCCTATTTAAGATGATCTATAATAATTCAGGCAGGATGCGTAACCTGTTGCTTGCAGGAATGTGTTTATTCCTTGCTTTAAAAACCATTGCCCAGCCAAACTATCCTGGTAGTCCCGAGAAGGCAGAAATTGTTTATGCGGATCTCAGAAATTTTGTCGACGCCTACAAAGAGCTTCAATCGAATCCGGACACCCTTGCGGTGTTACAAAAAATGTACTTCGACCGGGGGTCTGAAGGCCTAAAGGAATTTATCTCCCGACACCAACTAACTCCTGAACTCATGAGGGATGCCATGGCTGCCAATCCGGACAGATATGCCCTGATGCCGGATTTTCTCTCAAACATCAAGGAGGTGGAGGCAATTTATCAGGACCTCATGAAGGCATTTGGGGAGGTATTGCCAAATGCCATGTATCCGCCCACCTACCTCTTGGTGGGGGCAAACCGAGGCATCGGACAGGCCTCCCTTGTGGGTCAGCTCATCACCATAACCCGTGTGAGCGATAACCCAGAAAAATTGCGAAAGCTCATTGTCCATGAATTGTCCCATTTTCAGCAGGCAATGGCCATGGGAGGGCAGAAATACGTAGCGCTTTATTCGACCCCGGACAACATGCTGGGGCTATGCCTCAGGGAAGGCGGGGCGGAATTTGTCACCTCCCTTGTCCTGAATGATATTACCCAAAGTGCCGCACTTCAGTATATTGAGGAAGGGGAAGATCGTCTGAAAAAACAATTTTTGGAGGACCTGAAGGTCCAGAACAGTGATTTCTGGTTGTGGGCTTCCCTGGAACAGCAAGAACACCCAAAGTTGCTCGGATATGCCATGGGGTATAAAATCTGTGAATCCTATTTTAAAAAGGAGGGTGACAAAATTGGGGCACTTCAGGAAATCCTACGCATGGATAATGAACAGGCTTTTTTGGAAGCAAGTGCTTATTTTGAGGACTCCCCCTGAGATGCACATCAACACAACCTAATGAAAGCATTTCTTAGTACATTCCTTATTGCAGCCTTTCACGTCGTCTGGTGCCAGGACGCTCAGAATGGGCAGGAAACCGTTCTGGATAGTATTACACACCTGGAGGACCGCATTTATTATGTCGTGCCGGAACTGCCGAGGCTCTGCGATTCCGTTGATTCCGTAAAAGAGCGGGTTGACATTGGGGGTTGTAGCCTTTTTGTGGAGATGGAAGGGGACGGGATCCCGGTGGTTCTTATCAATGGTGGGCCTGGAGGAACCCACCATTATTTCCACCCCTGGTTTTCCGGGATCAGGGAGAACCACAGGGTAATTTACTACGACCAGCGAGGAACAGGACTTTCCGATTTCAATCCGCAAAAGGGGTATACCTTCCGGCAAGCCGTGGAAGACCTTGAGAAACTGCGTAAAAAGTTGAAGATCCCCCAGTGGGTGGTTTGTGGCTTCTCCTATGGCGGAGGGCTGGCGCAGATGTATTCGGCGACCTATCCCGAGCATGTTTTGGGCATGGTGCTTATCAGTCCCTTGCCCCTTTTTGAAAGTGAACATTTTGTAAGTGAGCAGGAAAAATATTTCTCCGAGCAAAAAAAGAAGAAAAAAAATGACCTGGTGAGGGAGTATTTA
>SBFL01000327.1 GCA_006227965.1 Bacteroidota bacterium
CCTATGCCCGGGATAAGGACCCAGTGCACGAATCGGACGAAATAGCATTAATTCCCCCTGTAAGTGGGGGATAGGTTTCTTGAATTATGTTAATAGATAACCACAATCGAGTAATCAACTATGTCCGCCTGGCGGTTACGGATCGCTGTAACCTCAGGTGTAATTACTGCATGCCTGAAGAGGGGATCACCTTTGCTAAACGGGATCACCTGATGAGCATCGATGAGATGAAGCGACTTGCCGATATCCTTGTCAACAAGGGAGTGGACAAAATTCGGATTACCGGGGGGGAACCCTTCGTGCGGAAAGATCTTATGAAATTGCTGGAATACCTGTCAGGGCTGGAGGGGCTGAGGGAAATTTCCATCACTACCAATGCGACCCTGATCGGACCGCATATAGACCGACTTGAAGAACTGGGGATCCACAGCATCAATGTCAGTATGGATGCGATAAGGCCGGAGACCTTTGCCAGAATTACAAGGAGGGACCATTTCAAAACCGTCCGTGAAAACCTCATGCGCCTGATTGACTCTAAGATGGAGGTTCGGGTGAATTTCCTGGTACTCGAGGGGCAGAACCTGGATGATATTTACCCGATGATGGACTTTCAAAGGCAGTATCCGGTTCGGGTTCGTTTTATGGAGGAAATGCCGTTCAATGGGGGGAGCCGCGATTTCATCAACCTGAAATGGAACCACAAGAAGATCCTGGAGCACATAAAATCAAGGTACCCCGAATTCGAAAAACTGCCTGCCCCCCTGACCTCTACCTCAGTGAACTATAAAATCGAAGGGCATAAGGGGTCCTTCGGGATAATCCCATCCTTCAGCAGAACCTTTTGTGGTAGCTGTAACCGACTCCGGGTTACTGCTACTGGAGATGTGATAACCTGCCTCTATGGAAAGCCGGTGACCAACCTGCGCACCCTGTTAAGGTCCGGACTGGAGGATGCCTATGTGGAGGAAGCCATCGTGCAGGCAGTGGGTTCCAGGGTGCGGGACGGTTTTGAGGCACAGGAACAATTCGGTCCGATCTTCGGGAGTTCCATGACCTCCATCGGGGGATAATCAACTGCAGACATGGCTCAGAAAGGGAAATTAATGGGATTGGTGCTGGTCGGAGGCCGAAGTACGCGTATGGGTACGGACAAAGGACTGCTTACCTACCACGACAAGCCGCAGAGGGAATACCTCTATGAGCAAATGCGCCCGTTGTGCTCGGGAGTATATCTGAGCATCCGACCGGAACAGCAGGGGTCGCTCCCTGAGGGATTTGCTTTTATAGTCGACGAAAACAAATACAGAGGCCCACTGAACGGGCTTCTTTCAGCCCATCATGCCTTTCCCGATACTGCCTGGCTGGTGGTTGCCTGTGATTTGCCACTTATAGACCGGGAGGCCCTGGAATATCTTATTGCCAGACGCAACTCTAAAGCCATGGCCACGGCGTTTGCCACCCGCAAGACTGGATTGCCCGAGCCGTTGGCAGCCATCTGGGAGCCACATGGCCTGAGGGCCGCAGAAAGCCATCTGCAGACCTCTGACAGCAGTTGTCCGCGGAAGTTCCTCCTGAATACCGAAACCACCCTGGTCCTTCCGGAGGATGACCTTTGGGTGGCCAATGCCAATGAACCGGAGGAATATGAAGCCCTCCTTGAAAAACTCAGCTCTTGATGGAAAGGGCCCGGTACGACCGACAGATCCGACTCCGGGGTTTTGGGGAAGCGGGTCAGAAAAGCCTGCAGCAGGCTCGGGTTCTGGTCGTTGGTGCCGGAGGCCTGGGCGTACCGGTATGCCTCTACCTCAACTCAATGGGGGTAGGAACCCTGGGGATTGTGGACGCAGATGTGGTGGAAACCTCCAACCTGCATCGCCAGCCCGCCTACAGGGAAGCAGATGTGGGCAAGCGCAAGATTGACGTCCTTGCAGATCACATGAAGGCTCAAAACCCCCATACCCGGGTGGTGCTCCACCCGGTGTTCCTGCAGCCGTCCAATGCGCTGGATCTGCTGGAAGACTATGACCTGGTGGTGGATGCCACGGACCGGATACCCACACGATACCTCCTCGATGATGCCTGTGTAATCCGTGGGATACCCTGGATATATGGGGCTCTGCACGGTTTTGAAGGGCAGCTCAGCGTCTTTAATTACCAGGATGGACCCACTTATCGGTGTCTGTTTCCAAAGATTCCAAAACCAGGAGAAATCCCCGATTGCAACCAATTGGGAACCCTAGGGGTTTTGCCGGGGATTATGGGCACCAGGCAGGCGCTTGAAGCTGTTAAAATTCTCTGTGGTCTGGGCGAAGTCCTTTCAGGCCGGCTATTGCTTTTCAGTGCCCTGGACCAGGAATCCCGCCAAATGCGATTCCCGAAGGACCCTGCTCAGGCACCCAGGGAGATCCGGGATGACTCGCATTACAACGCCTCCGTTTGCGAGACCGGCGGGGCCATTAGTGTTGAAGATTACCTGGAGCGGAACCGATCCGGCAAACCGCATCTTCTGGTGGACGTCCGAGAAGAAACGGAATTCGACGATTTTCACCTGCCTGATTCCCTGAACATCCCCCTGATGGAACTCCAGGCGCGAATCGAAGAACTCGTGGGCACCCCGGAGGTCTACCTGATTTGTAAATCCGGAAGCCGAAGCGCACAGGCCTACCGGACCCTGCAGGGACAACTTCGGGGAACGTCCCTAAAATGGATCCTCGGCGGGGTACAGGACCTTCAGGCACAACCCTCCTGAAACAGCCCTCAGAAATACAGGTATGAAGAATTTTAAAGCCTTGGGGAGGCAGACCCGCCGGGCCTGCGTCAGGCAATTGCTTTTCTCTGCAACCTGAAGCGGATAAAACGATAGAAATACTGAAAATTACCATTGTGCCAAATGGCAAAGAAGAACACCGTATACAACATCCAGTCGGGTATTACGGCAGTGGCGTAATAGGTTTTCAACAGAAGGAAGATCATGGCCGCCGATGCTATCCCGAGGGAAATCAGCGTTCTCCTTCCCCTGAAATTCATCAAAATCATTAATAAAATCAGCATACCCAGCACCGGTTTTGCATGGAGCAGGATCGGGACCAGTTGTTCGTTCTCAATGTCGAAAAAGAGTACCATGGCACTCATATATGCCGTAAGGCAAAGGGGGCACTTAGGGATGAGAATCAGCAGAATGGTAGAGAGCAGCGACATAGAACCATTGGCCCCGTCGCCTTTTTTGGCCAGGGATAAACGGGTTTTGCAGCATTTGGACTCAGTAGGATTCATGTGCCTCAATGCAATTTGGCCCTATAAGGTACAAAAAGAAACGTTTCCCCTTTTTTGAATTCACTTTTATTCTGGGGCAGTATCAAAAAGCCGTCCGTTTTGACCAGATTTGCAAAATCCCCCGAGCCATTGCCCTTCACAGGATCTGCCAGCAGGGTTCCATCCGGGCTGCTCTCCAGCCGGGCTTCCAGAAAATAGACCAGGTTTGGCGCAAATTGGGTGTCTTTTTTCAGGGAGACATACAGAGGGGTGCGGTTGATATTCAGGGATTTGTCCAGCCAGTACCTGAGATAGACATATACGCAAACAAAGGAAGAGACCGGATTTCCGGGCAGGGCGAAAATCTTTTTACCCTCCGGGCTGCTTCCAAACCAGAAAGGTTTTCCCGGCCTTTGCTGTATTTTATGGAAGTGCCGTTGGATCTTGATGGATTCCAGCACCTCCGGGAGGTAGTCGAATTTCCCTTTGGAAACACCTCCTGTAAAGATGAAAAGGTCATAGGTTACCAGGAGGTCAGAAATGGCCTTTTCCATGGCCTTTTTGTCATCCGGGAGGTGCTGCAGGTCGGCCTGCATTCCCCAATCCCTTAGAGTACTTTGGATACCATATACATTGGACCTGCGTATCTGGTGCAACTGGGGGATGTCGTGAACATCTACCAGTTCGTCACCTGTGGATATGATAGCGGCCCGGGGCAATTTTCGGACCCTGAGGGTGGGTTTGCCCACAGAGGCTGCGATACTGATCTCGGCGCTGGACAGGCGTCTTCCTTTACTCACAATCACCGTGCCTGCGGACAGGTCCATGCCCTTAAAATGTATGTTCTGCCGCGGCTGAAGGGAGTCGGTCAGGACACGGGCCGTCCCATTCCCGATCTCAAGATCCTCATACCGGATGACGGTATCTGAATTTTCGGGCATAATCGCCCCGGTCATAACCTCGATGCAATGTGATGGGTTTCGCAGGGACCTACGCGGAGTCCCTGCAGGGGCAACCTGCTGGATCGGGAACTCCCGCTGCCCGCCTGCGAAGGCGGCGTGGTTGATGGCAATGCCGTCCATGGTAACCCTGTCAAAAGGGGGGAAATCGCGATCTGCAACCAAATCTTCAGCCAGGTACTGCCCAATGCAAGCTTCTATTTTCCGGGATTCTTCTGGAAAATCCTCCCGGTGGGA
>SBFL01000237.1 GCA_006227965.1 Bacteroidota bacterium
TTCAGTCGCCTCGAATTCGGCTGCTTCCTCCTTCTTCTCCTTATCGTTTCCTGAAACGGAATCCTTTTCTTTTTCTTGCCCCCCGGCTTTTTTAACTGCGGCTACGCTATCGCGGAACTGCCTTCCCGCCTCCAGGTTATATCGAAAATGGCTGGCGCCCAGGGACCAGTGGACCTTCCCACTATCCCCGGACCAGGCCGGGAACTCCCCTCCCAACTGGGTGAGCCTGGCAGCTGGAAATGTAGCCTTTTCCGGATTCGCTACCGAAATGGTCGGGGTTTTCCCGTAGCGTGGGATAATAACAGTATAGACATCGTTGTTGATTTGCGCCAGGGCCCTGGTGCCATCGGGTGAAATCCGGATCACTGCTGGCCGGGATGCCTTGTCATTGTTCTCGCTTACAGCATCTTCCATTGGCAGGAGATCGGGAAGGGAATGCTGTTCGGCCAGGGAAAGGATGTCACTCGATCCATAGGTGGTAATTCCCTTGATTTTTAAATGCTCCTTTTCATCGGTCCCATCCCAGCGAATGGAAAGCAACCCGCGTTGGGGATGGCTCAGGTAAATCCGGTCATCCACACGGCTGAAATGGGGCACGGACCTGCCCTTGGCCTTGTCAATATGCCGTATTTCACCTCCTGCTGAAGGTATCCATACAAGGTCCTCCTGTGTACCACGTGCAACCGGGCCGGTTCCCTGGGCAAAGGCTTCTGCCGATCCCCGCAGCATTATGATGCGGTCCTGTCGGTAGGACCAGGCCGGTTGGGTATAGATCCCCGGAGCCTTCGTCAGCCGGACCGGGTCCCTTCGTCCGTCTGAAGATATCTTGTGGAGATGCCCCTCTCCGGAGTCCCAGGTTGAGAAAACAAGGTACTTTCCGTCGGGTGACCAGCAGGGCTGAGCTTCGGTGTAGTCATTTTTGGTCAGGCGCCTGGGGGTTCCATCGGGCAGATCCATCACATAAAGCCGGTTCAGGGCCGTAAATGCCAGTTGGGAACCGTCCGGGGATGGCACTGCATCCCGGATCTGGGTAATTTGCACCTCCGCCTGGTCGGAAATCGGATATTTGAATTCAAGGCGCGGGCCCAGGTCCAGCTTAACCGGGGCCGTAAATGGGATATCGCGTGCGCCGGCTCCTTCAAGGGACAGGGCTTTAATTTTACCACCATAGGAGAGAATCAACTCCCTGCTGTCAGGCGTGAAGGTCATGCCGGGCAGAACACCCAGCGGGGCGATGGATTCCTGTTCATCCCGTTGGACCGGATACGCGAGCCAGCGCTCCTCGCCTGACTGCAGGTTCCTGAGGATAAGCCCTGTCTCTTCTTCGTATCGGGTCCCGTAAACCAGCCATTTTCCATCCGGGGAGGGTGTCGGGGTAAAGGCCGATCCATAGCGGGAGGTAATAACGGCCATATCGCCGTCCTCCAGGTCATACGTGCCAATCTGGTACTGCGGCAACCTGGCATTGTAGTTCCAGGCACTGGTGCGGCGGGAAAAGTAGATGGTTTTGCCGTCCGGGCTACAGACCGGATCAATGGTCTTCAGGTTGTCCGGTTTGTCCACCAGAGCCACTCCACCCTTTCCTTCTTTATGATACAAATGCAATTTGATGTTCCTCCTGCCACGTGCCCCTACGATATACACTCCGTCCACAGACCAGTCAGCTGAGAAAAAATGCTGGTCCTTATCCTCGCTGATCTGCGTTTCCTCCTTGCTCTCGAGGTCCATGACCCAGATATTCTCAGATCCGCTCTTGTCCGATATGTAGACCAGGGACTTCCCGTCCGGGCTGAAACGGGGGTGCACTTCATAGGCCAAACCCCGGGTCAGCGGGGTTGCCTGACCGCCTTCAATGGGCAGGGTATAGAGATCCCCCAGAAGATCGAAAACCAGGGTTTTCCCGTCCGGGCTGATATCCAACGATATCCACGTGCCCTCCCGGGCATTAAAAGCAACCTCCCGTTCGGGCTCCAGGGGTAGTTCTTTCGTGGCTTTCTTAGTTGAATCTGCCGGATTCTTCTCATCTTCCTGGGCAGTCAGGCCCGCCGGGTGAGCAAGGAACAGGCAATAGAAAAACAGGGAATAAAAGCGTAGCATCTTATGGAGTTTAGGATTTTAAGATGCTAAAATAGGGAAATTACGCGCTGTATCCGGAACTAAAAAGGGGTAAACATCAGGGTATTCTCAGGCCTCCTCGGAATCCGCCTCTCCGCTTCCGGGATCTGAAAAATCAGTAATCCCATTGTCCAGCAGAATGTTGTACCACTGAATTACCTTTTTGATATCGCTGGCATAGACCCTGTCCTCGTCGTAGTTCGGCAAGACCTCGAAAAAATACTCCTCCAGGTCCAATTTCCCCGCTTTGTGGTTCACAGAGGTCTTATTGCCATCCTCCTTCTGCTGGATTTTTTCAAAAACAGCCCTCAACGGAAGTTCTTCCTCCAGGGTATAGATGGCTATTTCGGACAGGACACTGACGTTGTTGGAAATCCCAAAGGAAAGTTTCTTTCCATCTGTCAGGGATTCAGCCACTAGACCGGTCCTCGTCTGCGTTACCAGTCTATAGAGTCCTGGTTTTCCTGCGATTGCTAAGATCTTTTCTAAACTCATAAGCCTTTTTCAGAATCAGCTGCAAATATGGTGAATTTGACAAAATGCAAACCCCGTCCAATCCGTTTTGACGGAACCCTATCGAACGCGTTTTACGGCTGGGAACCTCATTTTATAGTCCACGGCAATCTTTCCCTTGGAGATGCTGGCCAGTTTTCCCTTGAGAAGTCGGCGCTTCAGTGGTGATATCTTGTCGGTAAACAGCACGCCCTCAATATGATCGTATTCGTGCTGAATGACCCGGGCCAGCAACCCGTCAAAGGTGCGGGTGTGGGGGTTAAAATCCGTATCCAAATAACTGAGTGTGATGGTATCCAGTCTGCTGACATCCTCTCGGATGTCCGGTATGCTCAAACATCCTTCATTAAAGGCCCATTTCTTGCCTGCTTCGGTTTGCATGTGCGCGTTGATAAAGACCATTTTAAAGTCCTTGAGCTGCTTGCGTTCCTCCTCGCTGAGTTCCTCGTCTTCTGCAAAGGGGCTGGTATCCACCGTGAAAAGGCGGATGGATTTCCCAATTTGGGGAGCTGCCAGGCCCACCCCGTTGGCATTGTACATGGTTTCCCACATGTTGGAAATCAATTCCGCCAGATTGGGATAGTCTGCATCAATGTCAGTGCATTTCTTCCTGAGCACCGGGTCTCCGTAGGCTAGTATGGGTAAAATCATGGGTTCTTGCTACTTAAAAACGATTGTAATATCAGGGTGGCACTTATTTCATCCAGGGTTGCCTTTTCCCTTCTTTTCTTCTTCTTCATTCCTCCTTCTATCATGCTCCGGGCAGCCATTTTGGAGGTAAATCGCTCATCCTGGCGGGAAACCGGAATTCCCGGAATGCGCCTGGCCAGGTCCGAGAGGAACTTTCCGATGGCTCCTTCAACTTCAGAAGGCTGGTTGTCCATTCGTCTGGGTTCCCCCACCACAATCCGCTCCACTTCCTCCTGTACGGTATATTCCTCCAGGAAGGACATCAGGTCTGAGGTGGCTACCGTGGTAAGGCCCGAAGCGATCAGCTGAAGGGGGTCCGTTACTGCTATACCGGTCCTTGTAAGGCCAAAATCCAAAGCGAGAATACGTGCCAAAAGAAAATTTCTGCAAAAATAACGTATAAATCCCAAAGCCCCGAAAATTCGGATAAATTTGAAGTCGGCCCTATATTTGCCGAAAAGCACGATGGAACACCTGCAAAAAATTATCGAAGCGGCCTGGGATGCCCGGGAACTCCTGAAAGAAGAAAAGACTCAGAATGCCATCCGCGATGTTATCGGGTTGATCGACCAGGGGAAACTCAGGTGCGCCAGCCCCGTAGGAGAAGGGTGGCAAATCCATACCTGGGTCAAAAAGGCTGTGGTCCTCTATTTCCCGATCCAGAAAATGGAAACCCTGGAAGCGGGAATCTTCGAATACCACGATAAAATCCCTCTCAAAAAGGGCTATGAGGCGAAGGGTGTCCGGGTAGTTCCCAATGCCGTTGCCCGTCATGGTGCCTACATCGCTCCGGGTACCATCCTGATGCCCAGCTATGTCAATATCGGGGCCTATGTAGATGAGGGAACCATGGTGGATACCTGGGCCACCGTGGGGAGCTGCGCGCAAATCGGAAAAAATGTGCACCTGAGTGGTGGTGTGGGGATTGGTGGGGTCCTGGAACCCCTTCAGGCAGCCCCCGTGATTGTGGAGGACAACGCCTTTATAGGAAGCAGGTGTATTGTAGTGGAAGGTGTTCGCGTAGAGCGGGAAGCCGTTTTGGGAGCAAATGTCGTGCTGACCGCCTCTACCAAAATTATCGATGTGAGCGGGGAGGAACCCGTGGAATACAGGGGTAGGGTACCGGCACGGTCCGTTGTAATACCGGGAAGTTATACAAAATCCTTTCCGGCGGGAAACTACCAGGTTCCCTGTGCCCTGATCATCGGAAAACGCAAAGAGAGCACTGACAAGAAGACCTCCCTAAACGACGCCCTGAGAACCTATGACGTGGCCGTTTAATTGGGCAGCAGTTCCATTCTGGCTTCGCTTCGGGGAGTATTCCGGCGGGGTTTCCACCTCCGAAAGAGGATTCCCATTAGGCCTATACAATTTTTTAGTCGTTTCTTTGTTATGAAATTACCGGAACCGGTAAGTCCAAGCCAAATGCAACCAAAAGACCAGAACAAACTTACAGCCCTGATCATTACCTATAATGAGATTGGCTATATAGAGAACTGTATTGATTCGGTACGTTTCGCGGACGAGATCATTGTGGTGGATTCCTACAGTACGGACGGCACGTATGAACATCTTTGTGCCGATCCTGATGTGAAAGTCGTCCAACATCCTTTTGAGAATTTCACCCAGCAAAAATCATACGCCCTGAGCCAGGCTACCTATGACTGGGTCCTGTTCCTCGATGCGGATGAGGTAGTGACCGAACCGCTTCGGGAGGAAATTCGGGAAACCGTTCAGTCAGACGACACGCATGTCGCATACTGGTTTTACCGGAAGTTCATGTTCGGGACCAGCCCGCTTCACTTCAGCGGGTGGCAGACAGACAAGAATTACCGGTTGTTCCGAAAGAGCAGGGCGAGGTTTTCGGACCGGAAGCTCGTTCACGAGACCCTCGAGATTGAAGGCAGTTCCGGGATACTCGAAAACCGGCTCATCCATTATTGCTATAAAAATTATCAGGATTACAGGGATAAAATGCTGCACTATGGAAGGCTGAAGGCCCTGGAGGACTTCTACCGGGAACGCAACTTCAGTTATCTGCTGATGTTCGCCAAACCTACCTGGAAATTTGTGCATCACTACCTGCTGCGTCTAGGCTTCCTCGACGGCCAGAAGGGGATTACCATCTGTTACCTGAATGCTCTGAGCGTGCTGGAGCGCTACCGGGAATTGAAAAAACTGGAAGCCAAAAACAAACTGGCCTATTACTTATTGATGCCGTAGTGCGTCCAGACCTCTTTTTGCTTCCTGGTCTGTTTACGAATGGCAGCATTCTTAGCCAGGGACTCCGGCGTCTTATACCCCCGCTTGTGATCCAAATGGACACAAACCGCACTGTAGCGTAATTGTTTGGATTTGATTCCAAAATTGAAGAGGCGCTCCCCGAGTTCGCGGTCCTGTCCGCCGTACTGCATACGCTCGTCAAAACCGTTCACATTGAGGATGTCTTTTTTCCATCCGGAACTATTGTGACCATTCCAGCTGGCATTGGTGGGGGTAAAGGTGTTTAGCAGGCTGGCCACAATTCCGCGGGCCGTAAGCTTGTTGTTTTTGAATGTCTTGGGGATTCCTTTTTCCTTCAGCCAGTGGATGTCGAAACATCGCTGCTTTTCGATGTCTCCCCTTGTGATCATAAGGGAAATGTTCATCGGCAGCATGTAATACCCCCCCGAAATAAAATAGCCCTTCTCTTTGTTGATGTAGTGTACCTGTACAAAATCCTCCCGGGGAATACAATCCCCGTCGGTCATGATAATATAGTCGGCCTCGCAGGCCTGCACCGCCTTGTTAAGGATCCTGGATTTCTGAAAGCCCTCGTCCTGCTGCCATACATGTTTGATGGGGTAGAATACCTCAGGCTCCATGCGCTCGATCAGCTGTCGGGTGGCAGGGCCGGAACCATCGTCGGCAATGACCACCTCAAAATCGCGGTAGGTCTGCCAATTGAACCCCCATAAAACTTTCTCAAGCCAGGCCTCAGCATTATAGGTGCTGATGATGACCGAAATCTTGGGATTTCCGGATACCTTTTTCACGGCTATAAAAGTAATAAAGTCTTCTTTCTTATCTTTACCCGGTTCCCTAAAAAGTGATGGTTTGAAACGTCTTTTGCTCGGTCTGATTAAGAAAATGAAGTTCCTTCCTCCTCCTTTTTATGTCCGGGTCTATTACAAATACTATACGGGAAAGAAGCTAAATCTGGAAGATCCCCGGGAATTCAATGAGAAGATACAGTGGCTCAAGGTGTATTATAAAGATCCGAGGCTGACCCGGCTTGTTGACAAATATTCCGTACGCAGCTACGTAAAAGAAAAAGTGGGAGAAAAATACCTCAACCAACTGCTGGGAGTTTACGAACGTCCGGGGGACGTTGACTTTTCATCCCTTCCGGAAAAATTTGTCATCAAAGGGGTACACGGATGCAATTGGAACCTCATTGTGGAGGAAACGTCCGAACTGGTTGTCTGGAAGGCCCGCCTAAAGTTCCGCAAATGGCTTTCACGGAATTATTATTACCGGAGTGGACTGGAATGGGCTTATAAGAATGTAAAACCAAGGCTTATTGCCGAAGCCTACCTGGAGGAAGTCGGCAGGAAATCAATCAATGATTATAAGTTCTTCTGTTTTAACGGGAAACCTCGCTTTATCCAAATAGACCTGGAACGAAAAGAGTCGCATTCCAGACGCTATTATGACCTTGACTGGCAACCGTTGACATTCACGGATACGGATTACCCGCCTTTTAAGGATTCCCTGGAAAGGCCACCAAATTATGAAGAAATGGTAGAAGTGGCGACCCGGCTTGCAGACGACTTCCCATTTGTACGCGTGGACCTTTACAACTTGGGGGGACGTATTGTTTTCGGCGAGATGACTTTTTATCCTGCAGATGGAAGGCTGGAATTCGTACCCGACCAATACAACCGGATTATCGGGGATTACCTAATACTGCCCGAGCCTCTGGGCTAGGCAGTAGTATCATTTCCAGGCTATCAACAGCGTGTTATATGGCTCCGGCCGGGCTCAGGGAAGGTAATTTAGCTTCGGGGGGGCTCCCCCACCCACCCCGGCATCAAAGATACGATCCGCTTGTGCTACCTCATTTCAGTTCCCTAAAAGAGGTCTGTAATTTTAACAGCTAAGCAGGATATGGTACCTTTGCTTCACCACCCCGGGAAGGAAATGGCCGTCTGGATCTTAAAGGGATTCCGACCCGGCGGGGTTTACTACGAGCCGGCAGGTTATATGGAGAAATCGACCTTTACAGAAGCTATCAGGGAACCCATTTTCGACGTAATCGGGAAGGCCGCAGGATACCTCTCCATGGAAAGTTATGTTATTGGCGGATATGTCCGTGACTTCTTCCTGGGAGGCCGGGAACGCAAAGATATAGATATCGTCGCTGTGGGAAGCGGTATTGCCCTTGCCAGGGAAGTAGCGAAACGCCTGCCGGAAAATCCAAAGGTCCACGTGTACAAAAACTTTGGGACCGCCATGGTGAAACAAGGCGACCTGCAACTTGAATTTGTCGGGGCCCGAAAGGAAAGTTACCGGAGGGACAGTCGTAAACCCATTGTGGAAAACGGAACCCTGGCCGATGATCAGAACCGCAGGGATTTTACGATCAATGCCCTGGCACTCTCCCTTAACCAGGAGGATTTTGGCCGGTTGCTCGATCCCTTTGGGGGAATGGAAGATCTTCAAAAAGGGATCATCCGAACCCCCCTGGAACCTGGCACCACTTATTCCGATGATCCGCTTCGCATGATTCGCGCGATACGCTTCGCAGCCCAGCTAGGTTTTGAGATAGACAGCCACTCTCTTGAGGCCATCGGGGAATACCGTGACCGGATCCGGATCGTCTCCCGGGAGCGTATTGTGGATGAACTTCATAAGATCATGGTCACTGAAAAACCATCTGTCGGTTTCTCCCTGTTGTATAAGACCGGTCTGCTGGAATACATCCTTCCGGAACTGACTGCACTTCAGGGCATAGAGGAAATCGAAGGACAGCGCCACAAGGACAATTTCTGGCATACCCTGGAAGTAGTGGATAACATTTCCCGCGAAACAGAGGATCTCTGGCTCCGGTGGGCAGCCCTTTTGCACGATATTGGCAAGGCCCCCACCAAACGTTTTGACAAGAAAATCGGATGGACCTTTCACGGCCATGAATTTATCGGCTCCAAGATGGTTTACAGGCTGTTCAAACGCCTTCGGATGCCGCTGAACGAACACATGAAGTACGTTCAAAAGCTGGTGCAGATGAGTTCCAGACCCATAGCGCTTTCTGCAGATGAGGTGACCGACTCTGCCGTTAGGCGGCTCGTTTTTGACGCTGGGGATGACGTGGAGGACCTGATGGTCCTGTGCGAAGCGGACATCACAACGAAAAACCCGAGAAAACAAAAGCGGTACCTAAGAAACTTCCGGTTGGTCCGCAAGAAAATCCAGGAAGTGGAAGAACGGGACCGCATCCGGAATTTCCAGCCTCCGGTGAGCGGGGAAGAAATCATGAGTGCTTTCAATCTGCAGCCCTCCCGGGAGATCGGGATCATAAAGGATAACATTAAGGAAGCTATCCTGGAAGGGGAAATCCCGAATGAGCACGGGGCCGCAAGGGATTACATGATCAAAAAAGGCCGGGAACTGGGATTGAACCTTTCTGAGGAGGCCTCCAAAAAACTGAATCGTCCGTGAAAACCTGGATGCAAAACACCTACCGACCCCTCGCCAGGACCTCGCTGATCCTGGTCTACCTTGTCATTCTTGCAGGAGCTGTGGTCCGTATGACCGGAAGCGGGATGGGTTGCCCTGACTGGCCAAAATGCTTTGGATACCTGATCCCCCCGACCGAAGAGAAAGAATTGCTCTGGACCCCGGAGAAGACCTATCAAAAAGGACAGGTTATCATCCGGGACGAAACCCTGTTACTGGCCAGGGAGGATTTTACCTCAGGGGCTTCCTTTAAAGAAGACAACTGGGCACCCTACACCCGCCACGACTACGCGGTATTCAATGCTACCCATACCTGGATCGAATATATAAACCGGCTTTTAGGGGCACTTGCAGGGCTTGCGATGCTTTTGCTGGCCGTCTTTTCCATATCCTGGTGGCGCGAGAAGAAATCCCGGGTCCTCTTTGCTTGGGTTTCCCTTTTTGCCATCGGATTTCAGGGATGGTTGGGAGCCACCGTGGTATACTCCGTTCTGGAGCCTGTTAAAATCACCCTGCATATGTTCATGGCCCTGCTGATTGCGGGGATGTTGCTCTGGATGATCCATAGCTCTGATACCCGGGAGCGGAGTCATGGGTTTGACCGGAAAACCTATACATTCTGGTGGTTTGCCGTTATCTTAAGCCTCTTACAGATCCTTTTGGGCACCCAGGTGCGACAGTTTATAGACACCCGGTCCGAAATCCTTGGGATGGGTGCGAAAGGCCTGTGGCTGCAGGACCCTGAATTGATCTTTTACATCCATCGATCCTTTTCTATCCTCGTTTTGCTCCTGCACCTCTGGGTAGCCTACCGGGTCCGAAGACTGCAGCTTGGATTTCAGAAGATCTATGCTTCACTCTGGGTACTGGTCGGGATCGCGGTCACCGGAATTGCGATGAACTACTTCGCATTCCCCTGGGGAAGCCAACCCCTGCATCTGGTCCTGGCCGCTGTTCTCTTCGGCCTGCAGTGGTATGCCCTTATGGAATTTATCAGTGCCTCCAGAACGCATATTTCTTCGTAAATTTGCCAGAATCCAATAATGCCCATGCCGATGATCTATAAGATCCGAGTAATCCTGGATACAGAGGAAGATGTCTTCAGAGACCTGGAAGTGGAATCCGGGAGCAACCTGGAAGAATTGCACAACGCCATCACCCAGGCTTTCGGCTTCCTCGGAAATGAAATGGCTTCCTTTTACACGGCCGATGAAAACTGGAGCCAGGATGAGGAAATTCCCCTGTTCGATATCAGGGAAGGAGAGGATGGATCCCGACTGATGCATAATACCCCGCTTTCGGAAGTCATCAATGAGCAGTCACCCAAATTGCTTTTTGTCTACGATTTCCTGAATATGTGGACCTTTTTTGTGGAATTGGCAGATATCACAGAAAAGGAGGACGGACGGACCTATCCGAACCTCCTCTTTAGTTTTGGGGAAGTGCCGGATGCCCCCCCGGAAAAAAATTTCGAGGCAGACCCCGGACCCGACCTGGATGAGCCCTTCGGGAATTACGACGATCTGGATTTTGAAGAGAACTGGAACTGAAACCAAATTCCAGTCAATTAGAACCTGCTAACCCCTATTCATGCTAAACCTGTACGCCACCCAACTCGAGACGGTATCCCTGCACCGCGTTGGAAACAAACACCGGGGGGAACCCCTCTTCATCTCTGAGTCCCCCTACCCTCTTAATGACGAAGTCGGCGGACTGCTGAAAGAATATTTTTTCAAACCATTCCGCGAAAAGGAGGAAAATTATTTTCGATTCCATCATGAGGCCGGGCTTGAGTTCCACCCGATCTATGAAGCGGCAGGCAAGGTCTTTAAATCTCCGGAATCACTGCATGAGGTCTCCAGGGAGATCGCCAGCCACCTGTACGGACAGTCCAGACACCCGCATATAAAAAGCGGGGAGTGCTACGTGGTTTACATGACCGACGTCCTGCTGGACAATGAACGCGTCGATGCCCTCGGGATCTTTAAAAGTGAAGTGAAGCAGGATTTTCTTCAATTCAGGGAAAAGGGCTCCAACCTGGATTTGCTTGTGCAACAGGGGGTTAACCTGCAGCGCCTCGACAAAGGCTGCCTGATCTTCAACCGGAATGCGGAGGAGGGCTACAAGGTCCTTTCTGTAGACAGTAACCGGTATGATGCCCAGTACTGGATAGAAGAATTCCTGGCAGTTGCACCGCTGACCGATGAAAATTTCTACACCAAAAACTACCTGAAATTTTGCCAGAACTTTGCCAGGGATGTCGTTTTGCCGGCAGAGGACAAACAGCAGGAGGTACTATTTGTGAACAGGGCAGTGAATCACTTCGCCAAAAACGACACCTTTGAAGAAAGCCATTTCCTGAATGAGGTTCTGGAGAATCCGGAATTGATCCCGGAATTTAAGCACTATAAGACCGAAAAGGGGCCTAAATACAGCATTGAGGACGTATCCAGTTTCCAGATTGCCAATAAAGCGGTTTCGGACAGCCGCAAGAAAATCAGGAACGTCATTGCGCTGGATACAAACATTCAGATAAAACTGGATTTTATCAACCCGGAATCCGCCCAAAAGTATGTCGAGAAGGGTTGGGATGAGGAGCGCGGCATGTATTACTACCTGGTCTACTTCAACAAAGAACAAAAAAGCTAAAGGGGCTCCTCGTCCTGAAGGCCGCCATAGCCCTTTGATGGGTTTCCTTCCCTGCGGGGCTCTTTTCATCGGGAGAGGCCCTAACGCCTGCTTTTAGTTTGCAGGGGCTTGGGCTAACTTTTTAACGGGTGGGTGGGGGTACCCACTTTTTCAACCAAAAC
>SBFL01000252.1 GCA_006227965.1 Bacteroidota bacterium
ATTTTACCGGGCGGCCACTGAAGGAATTCGTCTTTGTGGAAGCATCCTGTTTTAAAGGCCCTGAAGAACTGGCCCGTTGGATACAACTCGGGTTGGACCACGCCAGAATTCAGCTGTCAAAACAAAGATCCCGGAGCGAAAAATGAATTATTTCTATCATCCCGGGCTGGATACCAGTGTAACGCAATTCTCCTTCCCTGCGGAGGAAAGCAGGCATATCGTCAAAGTACTGCGGAAAAATCAGGGGGACACCCTGCAGATCACAAACGGGAAAGGGTATTTGTTTTCGGCGGAAATAACGACAGCGGACCCCAAACGTTGTTCGGCAAAGGTCCTCAGCAGCACAAAGACCATCCCTCCCCGATCAGAGCTGCACCTTGCCGTGGCCCCAACCAAGAGGCTGGAACGTTTCCAGTGGTTTCTGGAAAAGGCAACTGAAATAGGAATCTCCGAGATCACCCCAATCCTTTGCAGGCGCTCTGAGCGTAAAAAACTCTCAATGGACCGCCTGCAGCGGGTTATGCAGGAGGCCATGAAACAAAGCCTCAGGACAATGCTGCCCCGGTTAAACGACCCGGTACCCTATGAAGACTTTCTGCGTCAGGAGCACGGAGAGCTCCGCTTTATCGCCCACTGTGAAAGGGATGAAAAATTGGACCTTAAACGACGTGTGGCTGCAAACAGGGATGTGGTTATCCTCATCGGTCCTGAGGGGGACTTTACACGACCGGAAATCGACGGGGCCTATGAAAGGGGGTTCCTGCCTGTTTCCCTGGGAGAAAGCCGGCTCAGGACAGAGACTGCGGCCCTGGTTGCCTGTGTGACTGTAAATCTCATAAACAGCGGATAAACCAATAGAATTGATGAAACCAAAACATTACGGAGGTTGCCTGCGGGCCTGGTGGATATTGGTTTATGCCATCTTCGCGGGCGCGTGCCCGGTCCACTGCCAGAAGGTCGGTTTGCTGAAATACAATGGTGGCGGGGACTGGTACGCGAACCCCACCGCACTTCCCAACCTGATCGGGTTCAGTAACAGGGAGATCGGGACCACCCTGGAACCGCAACCGGAAACCGTCGCCGTGGGCAGTCCTGAGATTTTTCAGTATCCCCTTGTGCATATGACCGGGCACGGGAATGTGGTCTTTTCCGAAGCCGAGGCAGAAAATCTGAGGACCTATCTGCTGGGGGGAGGGTTTCTGCATATCGATGACAACTACGGCATGGCTCCTTATTTGCTCAAGGAGCTCCCCAAAATATTCCCGGACATGGAATTGGTGGAGCTCGGGGCAGATCACCCTGTATTTAAGGAACCCTATCCGTTCCCTGAGGGGTTGCCGAAAATCCACGAGCACGATGGCAAACGGCCCCAGGCCCTGGGTTATTTTTCCGAAGGACGGCTGATGCTTCTTTTCACCTTTGAATCAGACCTTGGTGATGGATGGGAAGATCCCGCCGTGCACAATGACCCGGAAGAAGTCCGTGAAAAAGCTCTTAGAATGGGAGCCAATATCTTATATTACGCCTTCAATAACTGAAATTGCATGAACCCAAGAACAATCGCTATTGGCATTCTCCGTGCGGTTTTTATCCTTGCGGGAATCCTGGTTCTGGCATACTTTCTCTATGTAATCCGCTCGGTCATAGGCTATATTATCATTGCCGCAGTGGTCGCATTGATAGGCAGGCCAGTGGTGATTTTCCTGAGGAAGCGCCTGAAGTTTCACAATACCCTTGCGGTGATCACCGTAATGGTTCTCTTTTTGGGGATACTCTTTGGGGTGATCTCCCTGTTTATACCCCTGATAGCAGAACAGGGGGATAACCTCTCTCTTTTGGATATCCGCGCATTTGAGGAGAAACTGCAACTTTTGTACAAGGAAGCCAGCGAATTTTTTGGCAGTTCCTTCCCCCCCATGGAAGAAGTGATTAAGAATAAGGAGTTGAGCCTCATAGAAGGAATGGAAATGGGGTTTATACCCCAATTCCTGAATAGCGTAATGAGCCTTTTGAGTACGCTGAGTATCGGCCTTTTTTCGGTTCTTTTTATTTCATTTTTCTTCCTCAAGGACAGCAAACTATTACAGAGCAGCATTCTGGTGCTCGTTCCCGAAAAGAGGGAACAGGGCATGATTAACTCGATCAATAAGATCAAGGAGCTCCTGTCCCGGTATTTTGTGGGGCTACTGGTGCAGTTGCTAATCCTTTTTCTGATCTATACGGTTACCCTGTTATTGGTAGGCATAGAGAATGCTCTGGTAATTGCATTTTTATGTGCACTTTTCAACCTAATCCCCTACCTAGGGCCCATCATAGGAGCTGTGATCATGGTACTGCTTACCATGACCAGTCATTTGGGTGCGGATTTCAGCGGTGTCATCCTTCCGGATGTGGGTTGGGTCCTCCTCGGCGTAATGATCGGACAGCTGATCGATAACTTTTTCTCCCAACCCCTGATTTTTTCGAACAGCGTGAGATCACACCCCCTTGAAATTTTCCTTGTCATCCTTATCGCAGGATTGCTTTTTGGCGTGGTTGGCATGATCCTGGCAATACCGGGATACACCGTACTGAAGGTTATTTTAAAGGAATTCCTGTCGGAAAACAAGATTGTGCAGCGCCTCACAAAAGATCTTTAGTATTACTTTGAATAAAAAGTTGTTAAATAATGATATTCAAGATTTTATTAAAAGAAATCTAAATGCAGATCTCAATGCGATTTCCCTTTCTAAAAGCCCCTTTCCGGAAGTTTCTCCCCGGGAACTGGCCACCCAGATTAAAGGGCTTGGAACGGCCGCAGGAAAACTGCCGATCTGGTTCGCCACTCCCGGAATTTACTACCCGCCCAGCCTGAACCTGGAACAGGCTTCCTCGGAACCCCTGGCGCGCTACAAAGCCGGGTTAATCCGTGGTGAAACCCTGCTGGATCTGACCGGGGGATTCGGTGTTGATTCCTTCTTTTTCAGCAAGCGTTTCAAAAAGGTTCTTTACTGCGAACGCGATGCTGACCTGGCGGAGATAGCTGCTCATAATTTCAGCCGGCTGGGCAGCCGCAACATTGAGGTGCACGTGGGTGATGGGCTGGCGTTTCTCGAGAAAATTGCAGCAGGAAAGGAGGTTATAGACTGCATCTATCTGGATCCTTCCAGACGCGGGAAGGGGGGAAAGCGGGTGTTCCGGCTTTCCGATTACCAGCCACCAGTGGCTGACATCCTGCCCCGGCTGTTTTCTGTAAGCAGGCAGGTGCTGCTTAAGACCGCCCCCATGCTGGACCTCACAGAAGGTCAAAAGCTGCTTTCGAATGTAAAAGAGGTTCATATAGCCGGGGTTCAGAACGAAGTCCGCGAATTACTTTGGCAGCTTGAGAAGGAATGGGAAGATACGCCGGCGTTGACAGCCATGGACCTGGATCACCCCTCCCACGCCCTGAAGTTTTCCATTGCGGAAGAATCCGCTTCTGAGGTATCCTTCGGGATGCCCATGAAATATCTCTATGAGCCCAATGCCTGCATGCTCAAGGCGGGGGCCTTCAAAATAACCGCCCTTCGCTATGGCCTTGTCAAATTGCACCCCAGCACCCACCTGTATACTTCGAATTCTCTTATCTCATTCCCCGGAAGGCGCTTTGAAATAAGAGAAATCCTCCCCTATAAACCAGGGAAGCTCCCCTTCCGGAAAGCCAACGTAAGCAGCAGGAATTTCCCGGAATCGGTTGCTTTGATCCGCAAACGGAACCGCATTTCAGACGGGGGTAATACCTACCTGTTTTTTGTTCGATGTATGGATGAATCCCTCGGTGTCCTGGTTACCCAACCCGCCTGAACCCTAGGGCGATTCCATGGAACAGGGCCACCTGAAATCCGCCACCGGGTAGCTGTATGCTGCCTTCAAATTGTAATGCCACCATTCCGTACGCACGGACGAGAAACCGTATTTCTCCATGGTTTCCCTGAGAAGGGACCTGTTGTCGAGGATCTTTTGGGGCAGGTCCCTGTTGTCGTGATAGGCACGTTTTCCAAAAAAATCGAAATCCGTCCCCATATCCAGGGGAGTCCCTTCCAGGGTCTCCAGGGTAATATCCACCGCCCCTCCCCTGTTGTGAATGGACCCTTTCCTGGGGTTGGCAACATACTGGGGGTTTGGCACAATCTCCCACATCCTGTACTGGACGGAATTGGGCCGGTAGCAGTCAAAATAACGAATCCGAACCCCTTTATCCATGAATTCCCTGTTGGCGGCAATCAGCGCCCTGGCCGTTTTTACGCGGGTGTAGCACTTCGGGCAGTCGTATACGGCCTCCTCTATAAAATTATCGCTGGTGGCGTACCTGAGGTCATATGAAAAATCCGGGCTGTAATCCGACAACCGGACAAAAGCGGTGTCCGGCAGGGAGTTGATTTCGGGCATGCCAGCCTGCCGTGCTGGTTGAACTTCCCGGGGGGGCAA
>SBFL01000374.1 GCA_006227965.1 Bacteroidota bacterium
GTGGTATCAGGGGTAAAAAGATAGCCCGGGACTTTCAGCCCCGCAGTTTTAATATGGGCCTTTCCCTTGAGGCCTTCGAGGCCAGTGGAGGTTTTGGCAATATCCATCCAGGGGAAGACCCCGACCTGAGCCTCAGGCTCAAAAACCTGGGGTATTCCCTTGGGTTCATTCCAGAGGCCAGCGTCTATCACAAACGCCGCATTGATTTTGGGTCATTCTACAGGCAGGTGCATAAATTTGGGCTTACCCGTCCCATCCTGAACAGATGGCATCCCGGTTCTTCCCGTCTTTCCTACTGGTTTCCCTCCCTTTTTGTGGGAGGGCTCCTGCTTGCAATTACCCTCCCTGTTGTTTGGGAAGACCCGCGGGCGTGGTATCCGGCCATCCTGGCTGGCATCTACCTGCTGGCCGTGGGATTCGGCGCCGGCATTAATACCCGAAATCTTGGGGCATCTTTACTGGCTCCCGCAGCCCTGTTGGTACAATTTACAGGATACGGCCTTGGTTTTCTTAAATCCACCATCTTGCTTACCTTTAGTAGAAAAAAGGCGGAGGATCTATTTCCCCGGCTGTTTTTCAAACCCTGAGCTTTGATCAAAAAACTAAAATCCGGGATTCGGCATCGTAAAGCAAGGGTCTTTCTGATCTTTCTGGCCTGTTCCTTCGGCGCCTGGCTGATCAGCCGCCTTTCCCAAACCTACTCCCATACGGTGGAGTTTAATATCATCTATACCCATTTGCCTGAGAACAGGGTCCTGATGGATCCGCCACCCCCTGAGATGGGGGTACGAATCCGGGCGAATGGTTTCCAGCTCCTGGGTTACCAACTCAGCCCCAGGACCGTGGAAATCGACCTGAGGAATGCGAGGGAAACCCGGAAGGGATCTTACATAAGCCCGCAAGCTTACCGGGAGCAGATGGAGCGGCAGTTGGGGCAGGGGATCGGGATGCTGCAGATCCCGTCGGATACGATTTTTATGAATTTTCACGAGCTTCGGTCGAAGACCGTACCGGTTCGGGTGCAGGCCAACCTTGATTTTGCTCAGAACTATATGCTTGACGGGGAATTATCGGTGGAGCCGGATAAGGTTACCCTTTTGGGGCCCCGGGAAGAGATTGACAGCATTTCAGAAGTACATACGGAACCGCTGTCTCTGACCGATCTCAAAGCCGATTTCCAGTTTGAACTCAGCCTGGAGGAGCCCGGGAAATACCGGTTTACGGAATTTTCCAAGGCCCAAATCAGGATCTCGGGACAGGTCTTCCGCTTTTCGGAAACCGTGGTCGAGGTACCCGTGGAGGTCATAGGCGTTCCCGAGGGGATCGAAATACAAACCTTTCCTGAGGCAGTCGGGGTACTCTGCAAGGGTAGGGTAGCCGGCCTGAAAGAGCTGCGCCCGGAAGACTTTCACCTGGTGGCGGACTACAGCGCCCCCGAAGCCGAAACCGGCCGGTTGATGCTTTCCCTGGCAGCCAGGCCGGAAGGAGTTTATCAGGCCCAATTGCTGGAACCTTCCGTCGAATTTATCATCAAGAGGGAATGATGCGGGTCGGACTTACCGGGGGGATTGGCAGCGGTAAATCGACTGTAGCAGGTTTTTTTCAGGAATTGGGGGTCCCGGTTTACAACTCTGATTCCAGGGCACGGGAACTGATGGAAGAAAATGATCAGCTTCGCAAGGCTGTTTCCGGTCTCCTTGGTCCGGAAGCATATCTGGGGCCAGCCCTCAACCGCCAGCACATAGCTTCAAAGGTTTTTAAGGACAAAACCCTTTTGGGGCGGCTCAACGAACTGGTCCATCCCGTGGTTAGAAAGGATTTTCTCGCCTGGGCTGAACGGCAAAAAGCCCCCTATATATTGCAGGAGGCCGCAATTCTATTTGAGAACGGCGCCTACAGGGCATTTGACGCGATGATCCTGGTAACGGCTCCGGAGGAAACACGTATCCAACGCGTGATGGAGCGGGATTCCGTTTCAAGGGAATCGGTAGCCGAACGATTGAAAAATCAATGGGAAACTTCCCGAAAAATACCCCTGGCGGATTACGTGATCGAAAATTTAGATCTGGAAAACACCCGCCGCGAAGTTGGACGGATTCACAGAGAACTCCTCCAATTATCTGGGCTTGAGCCGTCTCGGTAGTGTTAAGGTTCAGTTAAACCACCCCGGCCCTAAATGTTAAATTTTTACTTTTACCTAAACGATGAATAGAAGGTTATTTGTTCTGCTGGTCGTTCTGATGAGCCTTTCCCTTGTCGGGATTATTGCAGTGCAGCTCTACTGGATCAAGAGTTCGGTGGAAGACAAGGAGGAACAGTTCTCCAACGCCGTCACCGAAGTACTCAGCAGGGTGGCCGAAAAGATTGAGGAACGCGAGATGAAGGAGTATTCGGAGCGTTTCCTCAACCTGAAGGATAGCATAGGGGATCTGAAAAGCACTCACCTGAGCAACATTTTCTTCATCGACCGCGATCTGAACTCCAATGAAATCCTGTTCTATTCCCATGGGATTCTCGAGGAGGATTACGACATCGGATCCACGTTCTTTGACAATAGCAACCCGACGGATTCCGCTACCATCAGGAATTACACGAGCCGCAGGACCAAGACGATTTTCCGGGAGGAATACGGTTTTGATGGAAAGGCCTTTAAACTGAGCCCCATCGAAAAGTGGGAAAAAGTAGGCGGGATCTCAGCCATGGAAAAGGCCATGTTTGACGATGTTTACCGGGTTTACGCAAACCGGGTGCCCATTCACGAACGGGTCAGCAGGGAGGAAATCGAACTGCGCCTGGATCAGGAACTCGAGAACCGCGGCCTGGATATCGATTACGAATACGGGGTCTACAGCAGAGGACTGCCCACCAAGGTCAAGTCCCAGAAATTCAGGTTTGACAAGGCAAGTATTTACCGCGCCCCGATTTTCAGGGACAGCGAGGGCAAAACGGATTTGGCCCTGCTGATTTCCTTCCCCAGGAAGAAAAAGTTCCTCCTGCGGTCCGTACTGGGCATGGCGGTGCTGTCACTGCTCTTTACGCTCATTATCATGATCGCCTATGCCAGTGCCATTTACCAGCTGATCCGGCAAAAGCAAATCTCGGAGATCAAGACGGATTTCATCAACAACATGACCCATGAGTTCAAAACGCCGATCGCCACCATAAACCTGGCCGTAGAGGCAATTAAAAACCCCAAAATCATGGGGGATACCGAAAAAGTCAACCGGTACCTCGCAATGATACGGGATGAGAACAAACGGATGCACGCTCAGGTGGAAAATGTGCTGCGGATTTCCAAACTGGAAAAGAATCAGCTGGATATCAGTAAGGAACGCGTGGACGCCCACGACATAATAAGGAAGGCCATTAACCATGTGGAACTCATCGTTCAGGACAGGGGCGGGTACATCAAGACGCACCTGGACGCAGAAAGATCAGAGGTGCTCGCCAATGAGACGCATTTTGGGAACGTAATTATTAACATCCTTGACAACGCCGTTAAATATTCCGCGGATTCCCCCAGGGTCGATGTTTTTACCGAGGTTGCCAAAAATTACCTGATTATCCAGATTCAGGACCAGGGGGCTGGGATGTCCAAGGCTGTTCTGAAACGGATTTTCGAGAAGTTCTACCGGGAGCACACCGGGGACATTCATAATGTTAAAGGACATGGGCTGGGCCTGGCCTATGTTAAAAAAATAGTAGAGGATCACCAGGGAGAGGTGTATGCGGAAAGCGAGAAAGGAAAAGGAAGTACTTTCTATATCAAACTCCCGTTAATTTAGGAAATTATGGAAACAGCAAATAAGAAAATACTTTTGGTTGAGGACGATCCCAATTTTGGGATTGTGTTAAAGGATTATCTGTCCATGAACGACTTTGACGTCGTCCTTGCCAAAAATGGCATGGAGGGCTTCGAGAAATTCAAAAAGGAGAATTTTGACGTCTGTATCCTGGACGTGATGATGCCCTACAAGGACGGGTTTACCCTGGCCAAGGAGATCCGGGAAAAAAACGAAAATATCCCTATTATCTTTCTTACTGCCAAAACCATGAAGGAAGATGTGCTGAAAGGGTATAAGGCTGGTGCGGATGATTACCTGAATAAACCATTTGATTCCGAGGTGCTCCTGGCAAAACTTAAGGCTATACTTCAGCGTAAGGCATCTAATAATCTGGCAGACAGCAAACAACATGAATTTCAGATTGGAAATTTTCATCTGAATTCAAAACTGAGGTTCCTCAAGTACAAGGATGAGGAACCCAATAAGTTATCCCCCAAGGAGAATGAGCTTTTACGGCTGCTGGCCCTTCATGAGAACGATCTTATGCCCAGGGAACTGGCACTTACCAAAATCTGGAGGGATGACAATTACTTCACCTCCCGAAGCATGGATGTCTACATTGCGAAGCTCAGGAAATATCTCAAGAGGGATGACTCTCTGAATATCCACGGGGAAGGGTTTCGCCTGGTCGTTAAAACGGACTCCGAAAAATCGAACTCCAAATAAGGGGTTGCAAGCAGATGAGCCTGTGTCTGGTTACAGGCCATTTATTTCGATAAGAATGCGTTGCACGGCATCCCCCGGACTGAGCGTTACGGGGACATGGATGCCGTACGAAGGTGGTTCCAGTGTTTCGAACTGGGACCTCAGCAGTCCGGCCGGCATGAAATGACCTTTGCGTTTTTGCATCCGGTCATGGATTTGCTCATAACTGCCCTGAAGATAGATCCACCGTACTTCCCCCTGGAGTCCCGATTGCAGTAATTCCCGGTACTTTTCCTTCAGGGCGGAACAGGCTATAACGGCCCCTGTGCCTTTGTGGCTTTTTGCCAGTTGGTTCAGGCGGAGCAGCCAACCAAGCCGGTCGGCATCCTCCAGAGGCGTGCCTGCAGCCATCTTTTGAAGGTTTTCAGCAGGATGGAAATCATCCCCATCCAAAAAGGGGATGCCAAGGTGCCTGGCAAGCTCCTGTCCGAGGGTGGTCTTCCCACTGCCGGAAACCCCCATCACGTAGTATATTTTTTCAATTGGCCCCATCGGCGGTTTCTTCCATTTTCATGTCGATATATCGGATTGCCTCCTCCGTGGGGGCATTATAGGGAATCCACTGGATGTTTGGGTCCCGCCGCAGCCAGGTACCCTGTCTTTTGGCAAACCTGCGTGTGTTTTTCGCAATCTCCCGCACAGCCGTTTTCAGATCCCAGACACCGTCAAAAAAGGCGAATAGTTCCTGGTACCCAACTGTTTGGAGGGCGGCAAGCTCCCGGTAGGGATACAGCGCCCGGGCTTCCTCCAGGAGGCCGTTTTGCATCATCCGGTCTACCCGGGCATTGATCCTGCTGTAGATAACCTCCCTGTCGGCTTGTATGCCAATGGGGATGTGCGTAAAGAAATCCGGGGCCGTTCGCTTGCCTATGAAGGAACTGAAGGCCTTGCCGGTCCCCAGGCAAATTTCCAGGGCGCGTATCAGCCGATGCGGATTGCTGAGGTCCACACGGGCGTGGTACTGCGGATCCTTTGCAGCCAATAATTTTTGCAAGGGAACGACCCCGGATTTTTCATAGGTCGCTATCAATTCCTCACGTATCCCGGGTTCGATTTCCGGAAAGTCATCCAGGCCTTTGGTGACAGCATCCAGATAGAGACCGCTGCCCCCTGCAAGGATCAGTAGTTCGTGATGCCGGAACAGTTCCCGCATCCGCTTCAGGGCGTCGCGCCGGAAATCCCCGACGGAATATGGTTCATGGATAGATCTGTGCTGAATAAAGTGGTGGGGGACCGCCCCTAGCTCCTCAGGGGACGGAACGGCAGTGCCAATACTCATTTCCCTGTAAAACTGCCTGGAATCAAAAGAGAGTATCTCTGTATGGTAGTGCCGGGCGAGGCGGATGGCCCAATCCGTTTTTCCAATTCCGGTGGGCCCGGAAACAGAGACGAGGTAGTTCTTCATTTCAGCGGTTCTCCGCATTCATAGCAAAATTTTGCATCGTCCCTATGCCCCTCCGCAGCACAGTTGGGGCATGACAGTGTATTGATGTGCACCCAAGCACTCTTGTCTCCCTCTTCGACCTCTTCCCCGTGTTTGGCAAACTCCACCGTGACGATGCCCGTGGGAAC
>SBFL01000047.1 GCA_006227965.1 Bacteroidota bacterium
GGGTTCAGTTGCCTTCATGCCATAGAGCGCATAATCAACAAGGTGGACACCCCAGTCGGTCATCAGCCCCCCGGCGTATTCCCAGAACCACCTAAAGTTAAAGTGAAACCGGTTTTGGTTGAAGGGTCTCTGTTGGGCGGGGCCAAGCCACATGGCATAATCCACCTCCTCGGGTACCGGGCTATCCGGAACTACAGGTATGGGTTTCATCCATCCCTGGTACGCCCAGGCCTTTACCATGCGGATATTGCCCAGAGCCCCGGAGTGAACGTAGGAGATTGCGGCTTCAAAATGAGGCTCGCTCCGCTGCCACTGCCCGATCTGTACCATGCGGTCACTTTCCCGGACAGCCTTCAGCATATAGTCCGCCTCGGGAATCGAATTGGCAACCGGCTTCTCACAATAGACGTCCTTCCCTGACTGCAGGGCATGTACCAGCTGCAGGCAGTGCCAGTGATCCGGCGTTCCTATGATCACCACGTCGATATCCTTCTGGTCCAGAAGTTTCCGGTAATCTGTGTAACGGGAGGGTTTTTTTCGTCCGGTCTCCACAATCTCCGCTTCCCTGCGGTCAAGAACACGGGCATCCACATCACAGAGGGCTGCCACCTCTATATCCGGCTGGCCCATAAAGACGGAAAGGTTGGTGAACCCCATACCATTACAGCCGATAAGTCCTACCCTTATCCGGTCATTGGCCCCTATAAGACCCTGAGGGCTGGCCCATAGGGCGGGTGGGACAAATAAGGCGGCTGAGCCTCCGAGTAGGGTGCTTTTTAAAAATTTTCTCCGATGATTCATTGGGTTGGTTTTACAGCGAGTTTTAATTTAAGGATTTTTAGCCGTACCTGATCACGAATCTTTCCCTGGGGGTACCGATCGTTTGCCCAAAATCACATCCATCAGGCTGGCAAAACCGACAAGATGAAAGGATAAGGTGTCGGGAATACTGAATTCAGCCCAAAATTTAGATCAATTAAATTAATTAGGTTACCTTATTACCTTGTATAATCAACAAAACCACCATTATGAAAATCAAAAAATTACACGGCTGGCTGGCAATACTATGCTTTTCCCTGTTTTTAGCAGGACTTTACGGACAGGAAGAACACGTGATCACCCTGCAGGTCAATACAGCTGATATCCAGAACCCCAACGTGAATGACTTTTGCAGCTTTGTGGGGCAGGAACCTGGAGTAAGTAACGAAGACTACACCATCGTTGCCAGCGTTGGAGATGTGGTAATATGGAGGGGCGTATCAAGCTCATCTCCGGATGATGTCGTTGAGATCCGTGCCATAAACCACCAGGGAGACCGGGGAGGACGCGATATTTTTGGCCAAAACCAACTCCAGGGAGAAAACGGGCAGGTCGTAGGCACCATTCAGAATACCACGGAAGAAGGCGCTGACTACAAATACCAACTCCAGTTTTGGGTCTATAACAACGGGACCCGCAGAGGCGGGACGTACAACATCGATCCCAGAATTAAAGTGATCGGCCAATAACCTAAGTAAACTTACTCCAGCGATATTTATGAGGCACTTCAAGGCCGTGAGAATTAGAATCGTCAGGATTTTTTCCTTTTTGCTCTTATCGGGTTTTCTCCTTAGCAGTCTTAGTAGCTATCCCCAATTCCAGGGTGATCTGGACAGCCTGGAGCGGGTTTATTTGGAGGGAGCCTTTAATCCTCAGGACAGCCTTGAAATCCTGAATGATCTGGCCGTGACGTATCAGGATCCTCAAATGATTCTGCTGTACAGCGAGGCTTTGATTTCAGTAGCACGAAGACAGGATTCCATTTACAGACTCTATCAGGGACACCTCCAAAAAGGGAACGGGTATATCCGGTTGGGCAATCAGGTCGAGGCCCTTGAAAACTATTTTGAGGCCGCGAAGTTTGCAGATTCCATAGGGGCTACAAACCGAATGGGAACTATTTTCATTACTATAGCTGACGTCTATAGCCTAATGAACAATGCGGAGAACGCTCGGGAGTATTATCAACGGGCCATTGGCTTACTTAGGAAAACTTCTGACACCCTCCAACTTGCTGCTGGAATTGCCAACGCCGGAGATTTTTATTACAACCAGGGAGAACTGGATTCTGCCCTGGTCTATTTTGAGGAATCAGGAGCCATTTTTAAGGCCATCGATTATCAGCTTGGGATCGGGTACTACCTGGGGTCCCTCGGAATGATTTATGCCGAACAGGGCCGGCAGCAGGAGGCCCTTGCCAAATTGGACGAGTGCCTGGATATCCTCGAAAAGGAGGGTGACTATTACGGCATAGCCGCCTTTCTCCCCTTTGTCTCGAACATTTACAGGGACCAGGGGGATATCAGATCTGCCATCCGCTATGCCAGGCGTAGCCTAGATGTGGCCGCAGAATACGGCCTAAAAGAGCAGATCCGGGATGCGAACCTCTTACTTTCAGAGTTGCACGAGGAACTCGGGAACACAACAGAAGCCCTGAACTACTACAAGGGGTATACCCTTTATAAGGATAGCATCAGCAATGTGGGGCTGGTGCAGGAGATGGCCCGCATGCGGACGGATTTCGAAATTGACAAGAAGCAGGCAGAAGTAGATATCCTCGAAAAGGAGGCTGAAATAAGGGAATTGAGTGAAAAGCGCCAGGATGCCGTACTGTTTATCACCATTGTAATCCTCCTTCTCGCTTTTGTCCTGGCATTTGGTCTTTACAGGCGTTACAAGTACATCCGCAAAACCAGGGATATCATTCAGAGGGAAAAATCCCGCTCGGACGAACTGCTTCTCAATATCCTTCCCGAAGAAACGGCTGAGGAACTCAAGAATCACGGGCGCGTAAGTGCCAAGAAATTTGAGTCGGTCAGCGTCTTGTTCGCAGATTTTGTGGGGTTCACCAGCTATTCCGAAAAAATGAGCCCTGAGGACCTGGTAAAGACCGTGGATTACTATTTCTCCCGCTTTGACCAGGCTGCCGAAAAATACGGGCTTGAAAAGATCAAAACCATGGGGGATTGCTATATGTGTGCAGGAGGCCTTCCATTCCCCACCGAAGATCATGCGGTTAAGATGGTCCGGTTCGCCCAGGAAATTTTGGAGATTGTCTTACAGGACGGGTATACGGAAGTAACCGGTTTTAAAATACGCCTTGGGATCCATACAGGTCCTGTGGTAGCCGGTGTGGTGGGCACCAAGAAGTTTGCCTACGATATCTGGGGGGACACCGTAAACATAGCCTCCCGGATGGAATCGGCCTCACAACCCGGAAAGATCAATGTTTCAGAAAACACCTACCAGTTGATCCGCGATGATTTTGAATGTGAATTCCGTGGAAGGATCGACGTGAAGAACAAAGGGATGATGAAAATGTATTTTATAAAGGATACCGGCGGAGATTCAGGGGATCCAAAACTTCAGGAGCAGGCACAAACTGATGTAGCCGGTTCCTGATCCCCGGGGGTTTAATGTGCCTTCCAAATCCATTTAAGAGGCAGGAATCCTGGTTTAAAAAGAGCTTCCACCATCCGGAAGCACCGTCATAAAAAAGAAAAAGCACCGGAAAAGATCCGGTGCTTTTATTTTAAAAGACAAAGAAAATCTAGGTCTTGGCCGGGGGATTGAGTTTTTTGCTCAGTTCCATGGAGATGGCCGAGCGATCAAACTTAAGGCGTCCCGCCATGGTCTCAATAATGCATGAAAAATCCTTGTCATTCAGGTCTACCACCTTGCCGTGCAAACCGCTTTTGGTGATGATTTTATCTCCTTTCTTCAGGGATTCCGCAAACTTCTTCTCTTCTTTTTGACGTTTCATCTGAGGGCGAATCATAAAAAAATACGCCACTGCAAAGATCAGCAGGAGGGGAAGGAATTGTCCTAATTCACCCATAGTTTCTTTTTGTTAAATCGATCGGTAAGATCTTAGTTGGTAGACACGGGCCCCATGGCTGTGGAAGATCCGTCCTTCGGCTGCACAAAAGCCTTGATACGGAGCATTTCCTGGCCATTGCCCGTATTGGTATTCAGGGTTACCGTTTTAATTACCTGATTCATGCCGGACCCGTTGAACTTAACAACCAGCTGTCCTTTTTCACCTGGCTGTATAGGGGTGTCTTTCGGATAATCAGGAACTGTACAGCCACAGCTGCTGGTGGCATTGGTAATGATCAGCGGGGCATCACCGGTATTGGTAAACACGAAGGTGTGTTCCTGTGGGGTGTTCTGCACGATGGTGCCAAAATCAAATTCCTTTTCTTCGAAAGTCATGACGGGAAGGCTCTTTGCGGCTTCATCCCGTTGTGCAGCAGCTGCTACATTGCTTTCATCGATCTTTTCTGAAGCCTTCTCCTTGCAGGATACAAAGGCGGTCAATACCAATACTCCTAGTACGACGGTTGCTTTTCTCATGATGATTCAGTTTTTTAAAAGTTCACGCAAAATTAAGGAATT
>SBFL01000261.1 GCA_006227965.1 Bacteroidota bacterium
TTTACTGCTTCATTCTTTGCAGTGTCTATACACGAAAATAAAGTAAGTAGCAGGAGGGTAGTTAAAGATTTTTTCATGATTTATAATTGTTCACAACGTATTTGTATAATTCATTATGCACTATATAACCTTTATAGCCTTAAGATAGTAAATCATCTCCCGATTACTATCGGGACCTTTAAAAGATTGCTCAGCTACATGCTAGCAAATGAGCAGGCATATTTCAATAAATTCAAAGGAAGTTTGGACTGGATTACTCCCCCGATAACTATCGGGTCCGTGATCCAGACTATGCCCATACCTGCAAATAGAAAATCCCCGATCCGCTAAATGGCGAATCGAGGTTATTTCATTTCCTGCGAATGCTGGAGCAAGCTCGGAATCTGGATTACACCTTCGGTGTGATCCAGATCGTGCCCGCTCCTGCAATTAGAAAACCCAATCCGGCACGGCCGGATTGACGTTTTTTTCGTTTCCCCTACGAAAGCCCAAGCAAGCTTGGCTTTCTCCTGAGAAACGAAAAAACCCGCACATTTCTGTGCGAGTTTTCTGAATGATGTGGGCCCTACTGGATTCGAACCAGTGACCCCCTGCTTGTAAGGCAGGTGCTCTGAACCAACTGAGCTAAGAGCCCGTAAAGGGTCTGCAAATATAGAATCGTTTTTTGGTTCCTAAAAGAAAAATTGGAAAAAATCAGAGGACTTCAGCCACCGTAAAAGTACTGCCTCCAACGAATATTAGATCCTCTTCACCGGCAGCCTGTTTGGCAGTTTCGAATGCTTCTGCTATACTGCCGAAAATAGCGCCATGGAGATCGTGTTTTTCCGCAGCTATCTTCAGGATATCCACATCGAGACCTCTCGGGATTTCCGGCCGTGCAAAATAATAGGATGCCTTTTTTGGAAACAGTGGAAGGAGTTTTTCAAGAGGTTTTTCCCGCACGAATCCCAGAACCATGTGCAGGTTTTTAAAGGGTTCATCCATCAACTGCCCGATCACTGGTTCCAGGCCTTCCCGGTTGTGGGCCGTATCGCAAATGATTTTTGGGCGTTCGCCCAGGATTTGCCACCTCCCTAAAAGGCCGGTGTTTTCCGTAACCCGCATCAGACCCTTACGTATCTGGGCCGCTGAAACTGGAAAATTGCCGAGTTTAGACAGGGTGGCCAGAACGCCTTTGATATTCTTCCTTTGGTAATTCCCTGAAAGAGAGGTTTGGTAATCCGGAAGGTCCATCTGCTCAGCGAAGTGAATCGGCGCATGCTTTTCTCTGGCAACCTCTGTGAATACACCCCGGGTCTCTGGCTGGGTCTCGCTTATTACCACGGGGACTCCAGGTTTTATGATCCCGGCCTTCTCCCTTGCAATTTCCGGAAGGGTACTCCCCAGGAATTCCATATGGTCCATGCCGATATTCGTGATCAGGCTTACGTCCGGGGTGATGATGTTAGTCGAATCCAGGCGCCCTCCCAGCCCTACTTCAACCACGGCAACATCTACCTTTTCCCGCCGGAAGTATTCAAAGGCCATACCCACTGTCATTTCGAAGAACGATAGGGAATGGGCATTCAGGTACTCCCTGTGCCTCTGTACAAAACCGATAACGTAGTGTTTGGAAACAGGGATACCATTGATCCGGATGCGCTCCCGGAAATCCTTCAGGTGGGGCGACGTATACAACCCGACTTTGTGGCCAGCCTCCTGCAGGATGGAGGCCAGCATGTGGCTGCTGGACCCTTTTCCATTGGTGCCGGCAACATGGATGCTTTTGAATTTCAAATGGGGATTGCCAAGGTATGCTGCAAAGGCCCTGGTAGGTTCCAGTTTGGCATTGTAGGCTGCGGCCCCTTTTCGCTGGTACATGGGCAGGCGGGAAAACATCCATTCCAGCGTTTGCGAATAGGTCATCTATTGCCCCAGTTTGAAGTTGACCACTACAAAACCTGTCTGTCGTTCCGGAGCCTTGTTGTCGGGGTTCCAGCGATAGCTTAACGCGGTCTTTCTCGCGGGCTCCAGCAGGCAGGGGTCATTGTTTGTGGTCCCCTTGACCCCCGGAGTGGCTTTGATGACCTTGCCGTTTCGGTCTACTTCTATCTGAACCACTACCCGACCCGCTTGATTGCATTCCTGCTCAAAGGTCTCCCTGCTTCTCAGGGACCGGTTCCCTAATCCATAGCCGCCCGTGCCACTTCCGCTTCCGGGACTTCCGTAATAGGTGCTGGCATAGGGGTCACCCTTGGGGTTTCCCTTTTCTCCCGCCTGGTTGTCATCTCCTTCACTCCCCGCTGCCTGGCCCTGGGCATTGCTGAGCCCTCCCATAAGGGCATCCAGCTCCTTTTTCTTGGCTTCCCGCTCCTGACGGGCACGCTCTTCAGCCTCCTGTTTTTCACGCTCAATCCGGGCTGCTTCCTCACGGGCCTGGCGGGTAGCTTCCTCGGCCTTGCGCTTGGCTTCTTCCTCCTGCCTGATTCGAATGGATTCCTCAGATTCCCGGGTAAGTACTTTTTCGGAAGGCTGATCTGTTTGGGCCTCTTCTTCTACGGGTTCAGGAGTGCTTTCTGCCGGGGCTTCCTCGGGGATCTCATCCACGGGTTCCGGTTCCTGCTGGCGTGGGCTGACCGGTTCGGTTGGCTGTACCTCCCCCATCCCGAACTCCATGGTGCCAAAATTAACCGTAATCCCATTCTCTGGGGGTGGCTCCATATACGTCAGGCCGATATAGAAAAGCAACAGCAGGAGCACACTTAACAGGATGGTTGTAAGTGTAAAGGATTTCTTTTTGTGTCTCGTGTCTAGGAATGGCATCACTTAGGACGCACGGCGAGGATCACTTTATAATTGTTCCGGTTCGCAATATCCATAATATTTACAGCTTCCCTGATGGCAACACTCTCCTCAGCCCGTAAAATAATGGTAGGCTTCTCCTGACCCTCCAGTGCCTTTTTTAATTCAATTTCGATGTACTGCTTGCTGATCTGCTCATTGTTTACAAAATACTCCAGATCCCTGTTTATGGTCACCGAGACGTTCTGAGTATTGGTTGACTTTCCCCTCGCCTTGGGAAGCAACAGATCCAGGGCATTGGGGGTATTGGCCGTCAGCATGAAAAAGATAAGCAGCAGGAAGACCACGTCCGTCATGGAGGACATGCTGAATTCAGGGCTAACCTTGTTTCTTCCTTTCAGTTTCATACCGTGTTCTTAAATAGGTTCGCTCAACAGATCCAGGAACTCCGTCGCATTGGCCTCCATTTTATGGATTACCTTATCCGTACGGTTAACCAGGTGGTTGTAGCCTACGTAGGCAATAATCCCAACGGACAGACCGGCCACAGTGGTTGTCATGGCGGTGTAAATCCCTGAAGCCAAAGCGCCCATTTCAGCCTGACCACCGCTGGTAGCCATCTGGTGGAATGCCAGGATCATCCCGATGACGGTCCCAAGGAAACCAATCATGGGCGCAGCCCCCGCCACCGTGGCAAGAACACTTACGTTTTTCTCCAGCTTGTAGACCTCCAGGGTACCCGCATTCTCAATGGCCGTATTGATGTCATCCAGGGGTTTGCCGATACGGGATATGCCCTTTTCAATCAAACGGGCCACCGGGCTGTCGGTCTGGGCACACAGGATCTTGGCCGCTTCCAGTTTCCCATTGGAAATATGGTCCCGTATCTGGTTCATGAAATTCTTGTCGATCTGGGAAGCCGCCTTAATGGCGAGCAGCCGTTCGAAGTAGATATACATGGCTACCGCCAGCATTACAAAAAGCACGGAAATAATAACGATACTCCCGGTCCCCCCGTTGAAAATCAGATCGATTACCGAAAGGGTTTTTTCCTCAGATGCGATTTCACCCAATTGGGATTCATCTACGACATCCTGAAATAATATCATAGCAGCTTGTTCTTAATGTTGCCTTTAATAACGGTATTATGCGGATTTAATTATCCGTGCAGTACAAAATCTCGCAGTAGCATAAAAACCACTGCTCCCGCCAGGAATCCGGCCAGTGCCAGCCATGCAATTTTACGCATATACCAGAAGAAATCGATCTTCTCCATACCCATGGCTACCACGCCCGCGGCCGAGCCGATTATAAGCATGCTTCCTCCCGTACCTGCGGAATACGCAATAAAGTGCCACAACGGGTTGTCCAGACCTTCTGAGAACATTCCCATACTGGCCGCAACCAGGGGAACATTGTCGATCACAGCCGAGCCGACACCCAACAACAATACCACCCAGTCCGTATTGGGGATTGCCTCATTCAGGCCTTCCGCGTAATGGAACAGGTAGCCCAGGGATTCCAGGGCGGCCACAGCGAGGAGTATGCCCAGGAAGAAAAGGATACTGGGAAGTTCGATCTTTCCCAGGGAGGCGTGAACCGGACTGTGATGAGAGGCCGAATCACTGGCTTCCGTCGTATCCCTGTCAAGG
>SBFL01000124.1 GCA_006227965.1 Bacteroidota bacterium
TCCCTCCCGTTCAGTCGGGAGATCTTTCAACTCCTTAACGCCTCCGGCAGGATCCTTGAGTACTGTATTTCCTATTACGGGATTCGGGTCTGGGGATTCCCCCTGACCCTTTTTGTGTTCGCTGTTATCGGGATTTTCCAGGGCCTCCAGAATACGGTTTGGCCAATGCTGATAGCCATCACGGGAGCCAGTCTGAATATTGTCCTGGACCTCATCCTGGTATACGGAATAGATGGTTTTATCCCGGCCATGCACCTGGAAGGTGCGGCCTGGGCCAGCCTCCTTTCCCAGGGGGTCATGGCGGTCCTGGCCTTATGGCTGTTGATGACGCAAACCGGGGTAAAACTGTGGCCCAGATGGCCCCTGCATCCCGAACTCCGGCGACTGGTCGGAATGGCGCTCAACCTCTTTATACGAACACTCTCCCTGAATGCCGCCCTGTTGTTCGCTGTCCGGGAAGCCACAGCCCTGGGAGATCGGTATATAGGAGCCCACACCATTGCGGTCAATCTGTGGTTGTTCGCCGCTTTCTTTATAGACGGATATTCTGCAGCAGGAAAAATACTCGGGGGGCGTTTCCTCGGGGCCCGGGACTATGACAGTCTCTGGATGCTGGCGCACAGGACCGTGCGCTATGGTTTTTGGGTATCCCTGCTTCTTATGGCTTTGGGCTCCGTTTTTTACGATCCCATGGGAAGAATCTTTTCGGGGGATCCTTCCGTGTTAGCTGCCTTCAACAGTGTCTTTTTTATCGTCATCCTGGGCCTGCCGATCAATATGGCGGCCTTTATCTTCGACGGGATCTTTAAAGGCCTTGGGGAAATGCGTTTTTTAAGAAATGTCCTGCTTGCAGCAACCTTCCTGGTGTTTCTCCCAGTACTCTACCTGGGAAAATTCCTTGAATGGGGCCTTCACGGCATATGGATCGCTTTTACCTGCTGGATGATGGTCCGCGGAGGGGCCCTGATATGGAAGTTCCGGCAAAAATTTCGCCCCCTTTTGCAAAAGACATAACTTTGGGAAAAAACCATGGGAACAAGCCGAAAGCAAGGAAGCCTGTATACCCGATTTTCCGGCCCGCTGGCTGTTGTGGAATTTGGGCATCCGGCCAGTAACTCCCTGAACACAGAACTTCTCGGGCGTCTTTGTGACGAAATAGCTACCCTTGGAAATAACCCCGGGGTTTCTGCTATACTGGTTCAATCCGAGGGGGACCGAGCCTTTTGTGCCGGGGCCTCTTTTGATGAGTTGCTGCAAGTATCAACCCCGGAACAAAGCACTGAGTTCTTCAGCGGTTTTGCCAGGCTGATCAATTCGATGCGAACCTGCCCCAAACCAATTGTCGGGAGGGTGCACGGGAAAGCTGTGGGTGGCGGGGTTGGCCTTATCGCAGCCTGTGACTACGTACTGGCATCTGAAGCCGCCTCGATCCGGCTTTCTGAGCTCAGTATTGGAATTGCCCCTCTTGTGATCGCCCCGGCTGTGAAACGCAAGGTAGGAGCGGAGGGCCTGGCCTCCCTGGCCCTATCACCAAAGGAGTGGAAAAGTGCTTATTGGGCACTCGAAAAAGGATTGTATTCCCGGGTTTTTGAAACGCGTAAGGAACTGGATTCCGAAGCGGAATTCTTTGCATCCCAGCTGGCTTCCCATCCTCCTGAAGCCCTTTCCCTGATGAAGCAATCGCTCTGGGAGGGAACTGCACACTGGAAGGAGCTGTTACCGGCCAGGGCCGCCATGACAGGGAGGCTGGCCCTGTCCAGAACCACCCAGGAGACCCTAAAGAAGTTCAAGGATAAAAGTTAGCAGTCGGCAGTAGCAGTTGGCAGTCCCCTCTTTTCATAGTACTGTGGTAACAACGGAGCGAATTGGAAAATCCGTCTGCTGAAATCGCAAGGATTTTGCAAAGCGAAGAGGTATCTTGAATCCGGGGTTTTGGGGACTTTCCCTCTTTTTTCGAGAAGGTTTAAACCATATCATCAGAAGAAAAACACGCGGTGAACTTTGAGCCCTATTCATCCGCCAAAGTCTAGGCTAAGGTAGTGGGTCTTGAACAAAATTAACTGCGAACTGTGACTGCGAACTGAATACTTTCAAAAAGCCTGGTTAACCCCGAAATAGAAGCCGCTGTTACCATCCTCTCCAAACCCGGCATCCAGCCGGACCAGCGTATTCTGATCCTTTAGTATCTTAAAACGGATCCCTCCTCCCGCGCTGAAATGGGGTCCTTTGAAAAAGTCCTGGTTGATATCCGACACCTCTCCCATCAGACCGAAGGCAGCCAGGCTCCAACGCGGCAAAAAGCGCCAGCGGTATTCAGCGGTCAGCACGTACATCTGATCGTCTATAAACCGTCCCTTGAAATATCCCCGTGCCATGTCTCCTCCTCCAAACTGGGCCTTGGCCTGAAATGGCACATCCCCGAAGTTGTTCTCTACATAAAGCCGTGCCGCCAGCAGGCTTTTCTCTCCAAGGGGACGATAGGCCCTTAGGTCGGTTATAAAGCGATTGAACCCATGGGTTGACCCAAAATTCTCACTTGAAAACTGGGCGTTGAAATTGACGTAATAGCCCCCTTTCGGATCTTCCACCTGATCCCGGGTGTCAAGGGTGAAAATCGCCCCAAGGCCCACGATAACAGCCCGGTCACTGCCGAGGACCTCTCCAGAGGCCAGCAGGCCTCCTTCCTCGACCTCGGTAACCTCATGGTTTTCGAAATGAAAGCGAAGTCCGAAGTTTAACGAAGGGGGAAGTCGTTTAAGGAAATCTACCCGGAACTTGTGGCTGGTCATATCGTAGTCCTCCTCATTGGATTCAGGGGTGTCGTTGCCTATTCCCCAGAATTTGTTGGGGTAAACGCGATATTCATAGGAACCGTCCAGATAGTAATCCCCTGCACCGAAGTATATTTGGGGCAGGGCCTGGATGACCAACTGGGAATTGGCCGTATAGAAACCCGAAAAAAAGATGTTTGATTTTCGGGATCTGAAGATATTCTCTTCTCCCATAAGGAAAAGCTGCCCTCCTCCTCCAAATCCAAAGCCGGTTTCGGGAGTGCTGAAGACCACAGGCACTCCGATTAATTTAAGGTTGCTCTTTTTATTGAGGGTGTCACTGCGAATTATAGCATCGTCTCTCCGCTGCGCCATCGAGAAGAGCGGGAAAGTTATTAGCAGTATCAGGAGGAAACGGCGCATCAGAAAAAGAATTCGTCCAACAATACATTAAACCCAAAGGAAAAGAAAGTACCATTCGAGAATATCGATTCTTCCCTGTTGATAGCTTCTATTTCGGAATTATACGACAGATCCAGCCATGCTAAATTGGTCCCTACCCCCACATCCAGAATGATTCTTCTGGAAATCACATAGGAATATCCCAGACGGATACGGGTAGCGAAACCAGGGCCTTCGGCTTTTTGATTTAGGATCTCTCCATCCAGGGAGATCTTCCCCTCCTCCCGAATGCGGATGTAACCGGGCAAAACAGATACATATAGGGACCCATAGGATTCCTTTAAAAAGTAATGGCTGATAGACGGCCCAATAACCATGGTTTCCGATTCCCTTTCAATTAGGCCGGCACCACTACTACTGATAGCTATCACATTAAATCCAACAAACCAGCGATCCCTGAAGAATTTTCCAGAAAAGATCTCGATGCCATAGCTGTTGGAAGTAAAAAGTTCTTCCGCGGAGTTAAGTTTCAGGGTGCTTGAGCTAAAGGAGCCATTCAACCCGCTCATCCACCTGCCTTTTCGGAAAGGCGTAGTGATGGTATCACTATAAGTCCCCTGTGCTCTTATTTGCTGTGTTGGTGACAGACAAATAAGAAAGACAAACAAGATCATAATAAGTGGACCCTGGAAATTCGTTTTTCCAAAACTGCTAACGGTCCCAGTTGGTTTTCCCGATTTGTTCATAATTGGTTGCCAGACACCCGAAATCAGCATTTTTGCCTCGGTTCCCTCTATCAAAGATAGTCAAATAGGTCGGGGACTTTGAACTTTGAACTTTGAACTTTGAACGCAAAATGGAATTTCTCTAACTATTTCCAGCTAGCCGCCTCCAACTAACTGCTGTTTACTGATACCCCGCAGCCTGCAGGTTGAAGAGTTCTGAATACAGGCCGCCTTTGGCAAGAAGTTCATCATGGGTTCCCAGCTCGAGGATACGGCCGTCTTCCAGTACCAAAATGCGATCCGCCATACGCACCGTGCTGAAGCGGTGTGAGATAATGATGCTGGTACGGCCCCTGGTCAGGCCGATAAATCGCTTAAAGACCTCATACTCGGCCCTGGCATCCAGGGAAGAGGTGGGCTCATCGAGTACCATGACCTCGGCATCCTTCATATAGGCTCGTGCAAGGGCAACTTTCTGCCATTGTCCCCCACTGAGTTCCTGTCCCTTTTTA
>SBFL01000425.1 GCA_006227965.1 Bacteroidota bacterium
TTTTTGTTCACATATTTGTCACACTCGATAAGGGCACAATTTCTGTCCCTTTTTGCACCAACTAACGAGCATCTAACCAACACTAAGACCGCCTTTTAGCATGAATGTAACTGCGACTTCCGTCTGGGAAAACTGTTTGGCTTTTATCCAAGACAACATACAACCGCAGGCATTCAAGACTTGGTTTGAACCCATCAAGCCGGTTAGGTTGTCGGAAAAGTCTCTCAGTATCCAGGTACCCAGTAAATTTTTTTACGAATGGTTGGAGGAGCACTATATAAAGTTGCTTAAAGTGGCTCTGACCAAGGAACTGGGGGAAGGTGCTAAGCTTGTTTATGTAATTAAAATGGAGAATACCTATGGGAACCGTGAACCCTTCACGGAAAAAATTCCAAGTTCCAACAGGGGTCAGTTCACCCCCCAGGAAATGGATGTACCCATAAAATCGAAAAATCCGGAACTGAAAAACCCCTTTGTGATTCCGGGGATCCGAAACATCAAGATCGAATCCCAGTTAAACCCGAATTACAATTTCGAAAACTTTCTTGAAGGGGATTCCAATCGGCTCGCCCGTTCAGCTGGCCTTGCGGTTGCCAACAAACCAGGTGGTACCTCGTTTAATCCCCTGTTGATTTTTGGAGGCGTGGGTCTGGGGAAAACCCATCTGGCACATGCCATTGGAGTGGAGATCAAGGATAAATACCCGGACCGGACCGTTCTTTATATCTCTGCTGAAAAATTTACCCAGCAGTATATAGAATCGGTCAAGAAAAATACCCGGAATGACTTTATTCATTTCTACCAGCTCATCGATGTCCTCATCATTGATGATGTACAGTTCTTTTCCGGGAAATCGGGGACTCAGGATGTCTTCTTCCATATCTTCAACCACCTGCACCAGAATGGGAAACAGGTAATCCTTACCTCTGACAAGGCACCGGTGGACATGCAGGACATAGAACAGCGACTGCTGTCCCGTTTCAAATGGGGGCTATCCGCCGAATTGCAGAGCCCGGACTTCGAAACCCGGATCAGCATTCTCAAGAACAAACTCTACAGGGACGGGGTTGAAATGCCGGAGGAGATCATTGATTATGTGGCCAAGCATATCAAGACCAACATCCGTGAACTGGAGGGGGCCATCATATCCCTGATCGCACAGTCTTCTTTCAATAAAAAGGAGGTAACCCTGGATCTCGCCCAGAAAGTGGTCGAAAAGTTTGTCAAGAATACCAAAAGGGAGGTCTCTATAGATTACATCCAGAAAGTGGTTTCCGATTATTTCGAAATGGATGTGGCCACCCTGCAATCCAAAACGCGTAAGCGGCATATCGTACAGGCCAGACAACTGGCGATGTTCTTCGCAAAGAAATACACCAAGGCCTCCCTGGCCAGCATTGGCTCCCAGATCGGCAAGCGGGACCATGCAACGGTGCTGCACGCGTGCAAGACAGTGGACAACCTGGCGGAAACGGACAAACAGTTCCGCAAATACATCGATGATCTGAACAAGAAATTTTCCTGATTGGGCATGCCTGTGCGCGTTCTAATGGTCTGCCTGGGAAATATTTGCCGTTCTCCGCTGGCCGAGGGGATCCTTACCTCCAAAACAAGCCCTGAACTGGTTATTGTGGACTCCGCCGGTACGGCGGGCTACCATGTGGGAAATCCGCCAGACCCGAGGTCGGTAGAAGTAGCCGCATCCCACGGAGTCGATATAAGCCGGCAGCGCTGTCGCCGCTTTTCCCCGGCTGATTTTGATAACTTTGATTATATTTTTGCCATGGATCGGGAAAACCTGATCCACCTTCAGGGGCTGGCAAGAAATGCCAGGGACCTCGAAAAGGTTTCTTTGCTTCTGAAAACTGCTGAGATGCCGGAAGAGGAGGTACCGGATCCCTATTATGGGGGAGAAGACGGGTTTCTGGCAGTTTACAGGATGATCGACCGTGCCACCGACCAACTCCTGGAATCGCTGCTGGGCCGATAACGACCAAATGGACACAAAGGCCTCAAAATATGGAACGCTCTACCTGATCCCTACAACGCTGGGGGACACGGAACCCCTGGAGGTGCTGCCACTTACCATCAAGCGCTCCGTGGAAGGGATCGACCATTATATAGTGGAAAACGAGAAAAGTGCCAGGCGTTTTATTAAGAAAATTACCCCCCGTAAGTCCCAGGACCTGCTGGAAATCCATCTCCTGAATAAATACACCGAGCCTGAAATTTTGCCCGATTACCTCAAGCCCTGCCTGCAGGGTCGGGATATGGGCATCCTTTCGGAAGCAGGGTGCCCCGGTATTGCCGACCCGGGGGCGGCCATCGTAAAACTCGCGCATGCTTCCGGGATCCGCGTAGTTCCCCTGGTAGGTCCTTCCTCGATCATCCTTGCCCTTATGGCCAGTGGTCTGAACGGGCAGAATTTCGCCTTTAACGGGTACCTTCCGATAGATGCCCAGGATCGCAGGAAGATCCTTAAGAGCCTCGAGAAGAAGTCGCGCGAAGACGGGCAGACCCAAATATTCATGGAGACGCCTTACCGAAATGAAAAGTTGTTCTCCGAATTGATACGCACCCTCCGGGCAGACACGCTGCTGTGCATAGCGGCCGACCTGACACTTAAAACGGAATGGATCCGCACCCGGACGGTATCCGAGTGGAGCGGCATGACACCCGGACTGCACAAAAGGCCGGCTATTTACGCCATACAGGGATAAAAGCGAGCGCCTTTAAAGGATTTTTGGGTTTTTCCTAGGGGAGATGGAAGAGGTGTCGTACCCCTTGAACCTTTTCAGATACTTGGTAATGTCTGTGCCGTAGGCGTCTGCGACATTACTGGCCCCGTTGGAGCGCAGGTACTTCTTGACATTCCCGGCCCCGGCCAGGTGAGCTGCAGCCAGAATCCCGGATTCGGTCACCTCTACCCCATTGATCTTTTTGCCCACAAATCGGGGTATCTCCCGGCGCAGGATCCATTTATTACGGGCCAGGTTGATCTCGAAGACCCGTTCCTGTAATTCGGGATTCTTCAGGAAGGATGATGCATTGTGTACTCCCATTAATTCAAGGGTGCCAATGCCGAACTGGTATTTGCCCAGGTAGCCAAGCGAATTGGTGATGAAGTAATCCCCCCTGGATTCCTTGAATGCCAGAGCTTCCCGGAAGCCAATCACACGGGTTCCCAGAAAGGGGGGGTTGGCCTGTGATGCGTTAAGGGAATGGGAACCGGAGGGGTACAGGACTGGCAGTGAATCTTTGATCATAAGTGATTCAGGGACTTTGACCGGGATGCGCTCCGGGGTTCCTGAAACGAGGATCGCTAAAACAAAGACCATGATCAAAGGACTGATAAATCGAATCCTTTTTTCCATAGAATAGATTTCTTAAGACTTACAGGAGAAAAACACCTTGCTTAACGTTTCCGGGTCAAAGATACGGCAGTTAAAATGCAGGAACCTAAAGATTTTCTTAAAAGGGTAAAAATCTCGGATAAATGACATAAATTTCTTACAAAAGGGCTTATCGTCTTATTTTCTGCTGGTTAAGCCATCGGACGTACTGCTCTTTTTTTCGGTTGTGCTGTGCCAGGGTTTTCGAAAACTTGTGGTAACCAAAGTTCTCGGTGTCGGCCACGAAATACAAAAACTCGTGTTTTTCCGGATTGAGGACAGCCTCAATAGCTGAAATATCGGGCATCGCTATAGGTCCAGGGGGTACGCCCCCGTATTTATAGGTGTTAAAGGGACTATCCATCTCAAGATCCCTGTAAAGGACGCGCCGAATAACCGTGTCAAAATTCCCGGATTCCTTTTTTATGGCGAAGATCACGGTGGGATCTGCCTGCAACAACATTCCCCTTTTGAGCCGATTCAGGTATACCCCGGCAATCCTGGATCGTTCTTCAGGCCGGGAGGTTTCCTTATGTACGATGGAGGCAAGGGCCATAACCTGTTCCGGGGTCAGGCCCTGGGCCCTGGCCTTATTCTTCCGGCTCGCTGTCCAGAAGTTCTGGTATTCCCTGAGCATCCGGTCCCGGAATGCCTCAGCGGATGTATTCCAGTAAAGTTCATAACTATTCGGGAGATAAGGCAACAGGGCCTGGTCCCGGGTCCACCCCTGGGCTTCCAGAAAAGCCGTATCCATAAAGGATCTGTAAAGAGCCAGACTGTCTGCCTCCACCTGGGAAGCAATCCGGCCCGCCAGCAGGGCGGGCGTTTCCTGATTGTTGAAGGAAATCCGGACCGGAGTGTTCCGGCTTCGCAGGGAATTGACGATCTCATTGTTGTTCATCCCCTTCTGAATGGGAAATTTCCCGGGCTTAATATTGGAGAGGTAGCGCTTTCGGAGCGCCACAGACTCAAAGGCATCCAAATCTTTAAGCAGGGGGGCCAGTTGGGGTTTGAGCT
>SBFL01000228.1 GCA_006227965.1 Bacteroidota bacterium
GGGCGCCCCCCTGTGCCGAGATCAAAATGAAAAACCAAAACTCCACTTTACTCACTTCTTCCGACCAGCTAACTTCACTCTGTGAATCCATTTCCCATGACCCACGAAAAAATCTATCCACAGGGGCACACCTCAAAATTCAGTTAAAATTTCCGATTAAAAACGGCATACTGATCTGGATCATTTCAAGCCCCATATGAGTATCCTAATTTCGCGGGGATGTACTGATTGTCTAACCTAAAAAACCTTGTCATGACCTTAGTAAAATTCAAAAGTAGACCTTTCGGAAACCTGTTGACCCAGGACTTCTTTGATTTGGACAACTTCTTCGATGACAGAATGTGGAATAAAGGGCTTATGAATGCGGATTTTTGGAATGGTAAAACCGTAGAACCCGCCTTGAACATCAGGGAAACCGACGACCATTTTGAAATCGAATTAGCCGCTCCCGGATTTTCCAAAAAAGACTTCAATGTAACCATTGAAGATGGATGCCTGAACATTTCCGCTGAGAAAAAGCACACAGAGGAGGAAAAAGAGGAAGAGTATACCCGCAGGGAATTTAATTACGAAGCCTTTGAAAGATCTCTGATGCTTCCAGAATCCGTTAAGGAGGAAGAAATCAAAGCGAAATACAACGAGGGTATTCTTAGCTTCAGAGTGATGAAAAAAGAAGAAGCCAAGAAAAGACCTCCGAAAGTTATTGAAGTTGGCTGATTAGGCCCTTCAATTGAAAAGATCCCTGTATTGCAAAATTTCCGTTGTCCATAAGTGCTGCAATGCAGGGGTTTTTTATGTCCTTTTTGAAAGGGGCAGGTCCGAGGATGCCTCAGCGATCTGCTTTTTGGCTTCCCGGTACCCCAGATCGAAAATGGTATCGAGGTCCTTTTCGAGAAAGGTGCTGAATTTCTGAAGTGCTCCGGGATAAACCAAAAGGTCGCAAAGTTCGAATTTCCGAATGGACTCCTGCGCAGTTTTCAACTTCAAAACCCTGTCCAGCACGGCAATTGAGTTTTTGATTTCGGTCCTTCTAACCTCTTCAACGGGATTGACGTAAACGCCAACCAGGAATCCGGCCTGTTCCCTGAGAAGGTCAGCCGGGAAATTATTGAGCACTCCCCCGTCCACGTAGTAGCCATCCCCTATCTCCACAGGGGCAAAAACACCAGGAAATGCCGCGGACGCCAGCAGGGGCCGTATCAGAGGGCCTTCCTGAAAGACTTCCAACCTTCCATTGAGGATGTTGGTCGCCGTAACCTTAAGCGGGATCTTCAGGGAACTGAAATCATCCACGGGAAGGTATTTTCTGAAACTCTCATAGAAGTTGTCCGGATCGAGCCATCCCGGTTTGCCGAAAGCATAATTTCCAATGCTGAAAATCTGCAATCCCTTGAAGAATTCCAGCATTTCATCCGTAGACAGACCGCTGGCATAAAAGGCGCCCACTACGGCCCCGGCACTGGTGCCTGCAATAGCATCCGGTTTCAGGCCAGCCTCCTCCATAGCCCTGAGAACCCCGATATGGGCAATGCCCCGGTATCCTCCTCCTGAAAGAATCAGACCTGTTGTCATAGGTTGTTCCCGACTTAACTATCTGTGGCAGGCAGCGCTTTATTATATGACCATTGTCATATAAATCCAAACGGCCCCTCCCTAACTTTACACATTACAGGATGACGAAAAATCCCATGTCAGTTGACGTGCCCCTTACATCTTTTGCAGCGGGTAAATTCATGAGATGACCTCTTCAATGCTCAAGGTACGAACTTAAGGGTATTAAACAAGACAGGCGCATTCCGGGATACTTTCGGAAATATCCCACCGATGAATCAAGTAACTGTGCATGCCGACTTTCTGAGCGCCCTGATTGCCAATAGCAGGGATGCGTGTGTTATGCTGGATCCGGATTTAATCATCACGATATCCAACGCGGAGGCGGCAGGCTTATTCGGGATGCACCCCGATGGCCTGTTATCCCTTCGCCTTGACACCCTGATTCCCCGGGGAATTCCCGAAAACGGATTCCCACAATCAGAATCAGGGTCATTCGAAGGACATTGCCTTGACAGCACCAAAAGGAAAATTCCCATTCGCATCTGCTCCTATCCTGTCCCGGAAGGGAATGGTACCCTGGTAGTCCTCAAACGGCTCCAACCGGGAAATAAGGAAAACCCACAGGCCCTGAAGGAAGGACAGAAACAACTCCGAAACTACCTGAATTCCGCGGCATCCATGTTTGTGGTACTCAGGCCGGACTACAAGATTTCCCTCGTCAACCAAAAGGTTTGTGATATTCTGGGGTATCCCGCTGAAGAACTTCTGGATCAGAACTGGCTGACTTTCCTGGGAAGCCCGAAAGATCGTAAACGCCTGAAACTCCTTTTTGACCGTACCCTGAAGGGCAAAAGCAAGCTATCGGATTCCTTCGAGACCTATGTATTGTCACAAAAGGGTGAAAAACGACTGATCCGCTGGCAAAATGCCCTGCTTAAGGATGCCGATGGCATGAATACTGGGTTGGTCTGTTCAGGGGAGGATATTTCCGCACAAAAGGAGGCCGAGCTGGAACTGGTCCAAAGCGAGGCCCGGAACCGGGCCATACTGGAAGCCATCCCGGACGCCATCCTTTTGCACGATCAAAATGGGAAGGTCCTCAGCGTTCAGGAATCAAACCCCACAGGGGCGATCTTCAATCCCGAAAAGCTGGTCGGCCAGACCGTTACGGAGGCATTTCCGGGAGAGACCGGCCACCAGATGCTCCAAAAGATCCGGGATTCCTGTCTCAAGGAGCAATCAACAATCCTTGAAATTACCGCAGACGGGGATCAGGGCAGGCAATACTTCGAGATCCGGTATGCATGCATGGAAAACGGACAGGTCCTTGCCGTGGCAAGGGATATTACCAGGACCAAAAACACTCAACAGATCCTGGATCTGCGCAACAGGGCACTTGAGGCCGCCGGGAATGGCATCCTGATTTCAGATGCCCGCCTACCCGACATGCCCATTATTTACTCCAACGAGGCTTTCAGCAGGATAACGGGGTATGCCCGGGAAGAAGTCCTGGGGAAAAACTGCCGCTTCCTGCAGGGTGCAGATACTGACCGTGAAAAGGTACGTGCAATCCGGGAGGCGCTCGAGAAAGGAGTCCCCTCAAGGGTTGTCCTTCGCAATTACCGCAAGGACGGCAGCCTGTTCTGGAATGAACTCACCATCACCCCAATTGAAGATGCCGGGGGGGGCGTCACGCACTTCATCGGGGTACAGAACGATGTGAGCACGCTGGTATTTGAAGGGGAGCGGAAAGACTACACCAGAAAAATCCTCGAAGCCATCACACAGGACAGGCCGCTGAAGGAAATTTCGGAGGGTATCGCAGATTTCCTCGGGAACCTGGAGCCTGAAACCGGATTGCTTATTTCCCTTTGGCATACAGATAAACAATGCCTTGAATCCCTGGCTTCTTACAGGCTCCCGGGGCCTGTGGAGGAAAAATTCAAACGGATCCCGCTTAAAAAACAAAAAAGGTGTCCGTGTATAAAAGCTGTTTTAACCAGGGATACGGTTATCCTGGAAGACCTTGACAGGGATACCGGGGCCATCCCGTTCAGAAATGCCCTGAAGGATCAGGGCATCCGAAGTTACTGGTCCTATCCGATCCTTTCTTCAGAACGCAAGGTTCTGGGTACCTGCACCTTTTTTGGCAGGAAACCTGGAGAACCCGGGAAAGAGCAGCTGGAACTTTTGAAAGACGCGCTTCAGCTGACCGGACTTGCCATTGAAAGGTACCAGACCCGGCGTCGGATTGAGGAAAGCAACCGCAAACTAGAGCAATATGCCAAAAACCTCGAAAAAGACGTGGCTGAGCGCACACGGGAGGTGGAATCGACCGTTCAGAAATTACTTGAAACCAATATCAGCCTTCAGGAACAAATCCAAACGACCCGGCAGATGGAAGAAAGGGCAACGGCAAGCCTGGCACTCTTCGGGGCCATTGCGCGGCATTTCCCCAAAGGTGTCATTATGGTATTCGACAAGGAATTGAAATACGAGCACCTTGAAGGGGAGGAACTGGAGCGGATGGGGCTCAAAGACTGGGATTTCACAGGCAAATCTGTTATGGATACGCCCGAACTGTCCCCTTCCAAGCTTATGGATCTAAGGACCAGGATAAACCAGACCCTCAAAGGGAAGCACCTTTCCTTCGAGCTGCAGCTGGACGAAAACACCTATTCGGTAAACTCCTCCCCCCTGTCCGTTGGGGTAGGCATGAGATTGGCCCTGTTCGTTTTCAGCAATGTAACAGAACTTAAAAGGGCCGAAGAGGATCTCCTGAGGGCCCTTCGCATTGAACAGGAACTAAACGATATGAAATCCCGGTTTATTTCAATGGCATCCCACG
>SBFL01000401.1 GCA_006227965.1 Bacteroidota bacterium
CTCAGATACGATTTTGACCTGGCCGATCCGATTGGCAAAATCCCCCAGGAGGCTATGGAGATCATTCTTCACGGGGGTGACCAGCGTTTCGAAGTGGATTCCAAATCCCTCGGGGTCAGGCGGCAGTACCGGATTGATTATGAAGGAATTGCTTCCTTCCTGAAAAACCAGTACCGGGATAGCAATTCGGCCAGTATAAAACGGTGGGCCAGGGAGTATATGGATAAAATACCCTGTCCTGAGTGCGGCGGGAGCCGTCTCAAAAAGGAATCCCTGTATTTCCGCATTCATGACAAAAACATTGCCCAGCTGGCTGGCATGGATATAGGGGAACTGGCAGTATTTTTTGAAAAACTCATCGGGGAGTTATCCGGGGATCAGAAGATCATCGCCGAGGAAATCCTCAAAGAAATAAAAACCCGCCTGAAATTCCTGCTCGACGTCGGACTGGATTATCTTTCTCTGGACCGTGGCTCCAAAACCCTTTCCGGGGGTGAAGCCCAGCGGATCCGCCTGGCTACCCAGACCGGTTCCCAGTTGGCCGGGGCCCTGTATATCCTGGATGAACCCAGTATCGGCCTCCACCAGCGGGATAACAACAGACTTATCCGTTCCCTGAAAGCCCTAAGGGATCTGGGTAATTCGGTAATTGTGGTGGAACACGACCGGGACATGATCGAACAGTCCGATTATGTCATAGACATCGGCCCCAGGGCGGGCAAGCACGGGGGGCTGATCATTTCTGAAGGCCCTCCGGGGGAGCTCATGCACCACGACACGCTTACGGCCGATTATTTGAGCGGCCGGAAACAGATTGCCGTTCCTGAAAAGCGCAGGAGCGGTAACGGCAGGGAGATTATCCTGGAGGGATGTACCGGGCACAACCTCAAAAATGTAACCGCTGTTTTCCCCCTGGGCAAGATGATCGGGGTCACAGGTGTTTCCGGCAGTGGCAAATCCACCCTGGTCAATGAGACCCTCTACCCCATCATGAATGCCCATTATTTCAATGGGGTGAAAAAACCAATGCCCTATAAAAGGATCGGCGGGCTGCATCACATCGATAAGGTTATCGATATCAACCAGGCCCCGATTGGCCGGACCCCCAGGTCCAATCCGGCTACCTATACGGGGGTTTTCGGTGAAATTCGGTCCCTGTTTGCCAAGACAACAGAGGCCGCCATCCGGGGCTACAAACCAGGACGGTTCAGCTTCAATGTCAAGGGGGGTCGGTGCGAGACATGTCAGGGCGGTGGCCTGCGCGTGATTGAAATGAACTTTCTGCCCGATGTCTATGTGGAGTGTGAGACCTGTAACGGCAAACGATTTAACCGGGAAACCCTGGAGATCCGCTACAAGGGGAAATCCATCTCAGATGTCCTGGAGATGACCGTGGATGAAGCTGTGGATTTTTTTGAACACATCCCGAAGATTTACCGCAAGCTCAGGACCATCAGGGACGTGGGCCTGGGCTACATTTCACTCGGCCAGCAAAGCACCACCCTTTCCGGGGGCGAGGCACAGCGGGTCAAACTGGCTACCGAACTCTCGAAACGGGACACCGGTAACACATTTTACATCCTCGATGAACCCACTACCGGGCTGCATTTTGAGGACATCCGGGTGCTGATGGAGGTTCTGAACAAACTGGTAGACAAGGGGAATACCGTCCTTGTGATCGAACACAACATGGATGTGATCAAAATGATGGACCATATTATAGACATCGGGTATGAGGGTGGCCGCGGGGGTGGCCGGATTGTCTGTGCAGGGACCCCGGAAGAAGTGGCCGGGGATCCGGACAGCTATACAGCCCGGTTTTTAAAGAAAGAATTGTACTCAGGAGAGGAAATGACACTGGATTCTTAGGAATCACATAATGTTTGACCTCATTTACCGTTAAGATTTCACAATGAATAAGGAAAAAAGCCACAAGGGCTGGAATGAAATAAAGATCAATGACTCCTGGGCCATTTTCAAGATCATGGGAGAATTTGTCAACGGATTTGAGAAAATGAGCCTCATAGGTCCGTGTGTCAGTATCTTTGGCTCGGCGCGTACAAAGCCGGACAATCCCTATTATAAGCTGGCCGTCGAAATTTGTGAAGAGCTTTCAAAATCCGGTTACGGAATCATCACCGGGGGAGGCCCCGGCATCATGGAAGCGGGCAACCGGGGAGCAAGCCAGGCGGGGGGAATATCCGTCGGCCTTAATATCGACCTGCCCTTTGAACAAAACAACAACCCGTATATCGATGATGACAAAAGCCTCGATTTCGATTATTTTTTCGTGCGGAAGGTAATGTTCGTGAAGTATGCCCAGGGTTTTGTCGTCCTGCCAGGGGGGTTTGGCACCCTGGATGAGCTATTTGAGGCGCTTACCCTGATACAGACCGAAAAAATCGGCCAGTTCCCCATTATTTTGGTTGGGTCCGACTATTGGGAAGGCTTGTTGGACTGGATTAAATCGCACATGCTTCAGGCGGGCAACATAAAGGCTGATGACCTGAAACTGCTCCGACTCGTGGATACTGCAGAGGAGGTCGTTGCACATATAGATGCGTTCTATAAAGGGCGCATGCTTACTCCTAACTTCTGACTTTATGAGGGGATCCTACATTTTGCGCAGGACGTTCTTCCCCCTGGTCGTTCTCATCAGTATGCTGGGAATATCGCGACCCCTTAATGCACAGCATATCAATAAGATGACTGCCACGTTGGAACAGGAGACCAAGGTGGTGCAAATCCAGCAGGAATTCACCTATATCAACGATTCGCCCGATACGCTTTCCGAGCTCTATTTCAACGACTGGGCTAATGCCTATTCCGATAAAACCACAGCCCTCGCCAAGCGCTTTGCAGAGGAGTTCAGAAAATCCCTTCATCTTGCCAAGGAGGAAGATCGGGGTGTAACGGACCTCCTGGGGGTAGTAGACGGAGATTACAGGAACGTTTCCTGGGAGCGTCTGCCGGGCAAGGATCTGATTCGTTTCAAGCTCAATGAGCCCCTTTCCCCGGGAGATTCCACCGAGCTTTTCCTGACCTATACGGTAAAGCTGCCGCCGAATAAGTATACCCCCTATGGATACAGTTCTGACGGGAGCTATTACCTGAAGGACTGGTATCTGACTCCGGCCGTTTATGACTCTGTCTGGCATCTGCATTCAAACAAGAACCTGGAAGACCTCTACACGGACATCACCAATACGTCCCTTAATTTTATCTTTCCGGACTCCCTCTATCTGGGGACCAATTTCGTAGACCTGAGCCTGAGCAGTTTTCCGGGAAAGCAGTTTGCAACCCTCAGGGGAAGCAGGCGCAAAAGCTGCGATATAATCCTCAATACGATCCGCCCTTTTAAAAAGCATATTACCCCTTTCCTCTTCATCGTTACGGATATACAGTCCCGGAAGTACGATGAGATCCGGCAGGGGATATCCATTGACCGTATCGTTCGGTTTATTCATGAAAACCTGGGAGATTTTCCCTATGAACAGTTACTGGTCAGCGAAATCGACTTTGATAAAAACCCCCTGTACGGACTGAATCAGCTGCCTTCTTTCATAAGGCCTTATAACGAACAGTTTCAGTTCGAAATGAAATTCCTGAAGACGGCCCTGATAAGCTATATCCGGGAATCGATTTTCCTGAATCCGCGGGAAGACAAGTGGATCAGTGACGCGATCATCAATTACCTCATGATCCGTTTTGTGGAAACCTTTTACCCGGAGCAGAAGCTCCTGGGGAACCTCTCCGGGAAATGGCTGGTGCGGGGCACCCATCTTGCCCAGATGGATTTTAATGACCAGTATGCCTTTTTATATATGTTGATGGCCCGGAGAAACCTGGACCAGGCCCTTACCACACCCAACGATTCCCTTATAAAGTTCAACCAAAAGATCGCCAACACCTACAGGGCAGGTCTCGGCCTTGCCTATCTGGACGAATACTCCGGAAGGGGAATGGTGGACCAGGCCATTAGAGATTTCTTTGAAAACTACAAGCTTCGGGAAATCACCCCTGCAGATTTTGAAAAGTCCCTGAAAAAGTACGCCACCAAAGACGTCGAGTGGTTCTTCAACACCTATGTGACTACCAGTGACCAGATCGACTATAAAATCAGTGACGCTGAACGGGTCCGTGATTCCATTCAGGTTACGATCCGCAACAAAACCGGAACCAACGTCCCTATTTCCCTTTTCGGGATCCGGCAGGATACGGTTGTATCCAAATACTGGTTCCAGGGCTTTCGGGAGAGCCAGACCTTCCAGATCCCGGACAGTGGGGAAAAGCGCCTGGTCCTGAATTACGACCAGAAGATCCCCGAATTCAATCAACGGGACAATTGGAAATCCATGGGGGGGTTTCTGTCCGGCAATAAGAAATTAAAATTCCAGTTTT
>SBFL01000303.1 GCA_006227965.1 Bacteroidota bacterium
TGAAGGAGGCGGCAGTCCTTCTCCCTAAGCCTTTCGATCTCCCCTTCGATGACTTCGGTCCGAACTGCGGAGGCAATTCGCCTGGGAGTCTTGGGAATTTTGATGGTCCCGGGCAACTGGTCGATCAGTCGTTCCCGCTCATAGGGGTTCGCCAGGATATAGGTTTTCCTTCTGAGCAATTCCGTGAACTCCTCAAGGGTTTCCTGTTCATGCTGCACCTGAACGGAAATAGGCTGTCCGATACGGACCTTGATATTCCGGTTGCGTTGTGTGAATAATTCCGATGGCAATTTTGCCGTCCTGAAGATCTCATGGATACGCGATAACCGGTAAAACAGGTGACTGTTCCTGGCATGGAAATAAATGGGTACAACGGGAACCTCAGCCTTGCGGACCAGTTTAAGGGCGGCTTCTTCCCAGGGTTTGTCCACAATCAGACGGCCATCCCGGGAGGTGGACACTTCCCCGGCAGGAAAGATCCCCAGAGGGTGTCCCTCCTGTAAATGGGCCATCGCCTTTTTGAAGCCCATGATGGAGCTTTGCGCATCCTTTCGGTTCTCGAACGGGTTTACCGGGAGGATAAAAGGCTTCAGGGGGTCAATCCGCTGGAGCAGGAAATTGGCGATAATCTTGTAATCTGAACGCTTTTCCAAAAGGAGCTTAAGCAGTAAAACCCCGTCTATCCCCCCAAGGGGGTGATTACTTATTGTGATGTAAGGGCCTTCCTTGGGCAGGCGCCTGAAATCCTCTTCCGGGACCTCAAAGTCAATCTCGTAGTAATCAAGTACAGCATCCAGGAATTCGGACCCTGGCAGGTGCTTGTATTTATTGTAGACCCTGTTTATACTGTTCATGCGGGTCAGCCGCATCAGAACCCAACCTGCAAACGTACCCAAAGGTCCATAACGGTCCAGCTGAATGGCCCGGGCAACTTCCTTGGCGGTGACTAAACTCATGGGTGGTCGGGTTCAGGAAGGATAAAGATATAAAAATGCCTTGGTGCCTGAATTATTTTACCACAAGTTGTACGGTTTCCGCATTCCGCTGTTCGAGAAGAACCACTTTTCCATCCTGAAGAGAGGCAAGGGCCGCGTCATTGAAATGACGTATCGTATAAAGGGAAACCCCTTCCTGATGCATTACCTTATAGCGCCCCTTGAGGTGCTGCAACAGATCCGGAAGCCGGCCAAACCGGTTGTCAAAACAAACCGAAAAACTGATGGCAGAGTTCTGTATCAGGTCGACCTTCATTTTATGGTCGTGCAGGAGCTTGAAAAGCTCGCTTATGTTCTCCTCCACGATAAAAGAGAAGTCGAGGGATGAAAGCTCCATCAGCACCTGGTTCTTCTTCAGTATAAAACAGGGGGTTTGCGGACGGATCCCCTTCCCTTTGCCCACAGTAGTGCCCGGGTCTGAGGGGTTCAGAAAGGATTTTACCTTAAGGGGGATCTCCTTGCGCTGCAGGGGCTGAAGGGTCTTGGGGTGTATCACGGTTGCGCCGTAGAACGCCAGTTCGATCGCCTCCCGGTACGAAATCTGGTCCAGCAACCGGGTTTCCTCAAAATAGCGGGGGTCTGCGTTGAGGACCCCGGGAACATCCTTCCAGATGGTCACCGATTCTGCGTTGAGGCAATAGGCGATGATGGCTGCCGTGTAGTCCGAACCCTCCCGCCCCAGGGTGGTGGTAAAATTGTTGTCGTCACTGCCGAGGAATCCCTGAGTGACAAAAAGCTCCGACCGACCTAAAAGCCCTGATACGGCCTGCTGGGTTTTTTCCCAGATTACCTTTACGTCCCTGTAATTGGAATCCGTCTTAATGTAATCCCGGATATCCAGCCAGGTATTCCGGATGCCCGAATCGTTCAGATAGGCACTTACTATGACCGTTGAAAGCAACTCCCCGTATCCGACCACCTGGTCATAGACGAAATTGTATTTGGGCGATTTGTTCCATGCTAGAAAGCCTCTGACCTCCTCAAACAGGGAACCGACCCTTTCATATACCGGATGACCTCCGGCCGGGAAAAGCTCCTGCAGGACATCCAGATGAAACGACTGCATCGCCTCCATCGCCCGGGGCAACGAGGATTTGTCCTTGAAATAGGCGTCGACCACCGCTTCCATGGCATTGGTGGTCTTACCCATGGCAGAAACGACCAGAAATGTCTTTTCAGTACCTGTCTCCTCCAGTACACGGAGCAGGTTCCGTACCCCTTCGGCATCCTTTACCGAGGCCCCTCCGAACTTAAATATTCTCATAGCGTTCCAAATAGGTTTCTATGCCCCGGGCATCCAGTTGCACCACGTCCCAGTCCCGAAGCACCCTGGCACCTCTCCCCTCGTAAAAGTCGATGGCCGGGTCATTCCAGTCCAGTACTTCCCAGCTTACCCTGCGGGCACCTTCCTCCTTGGCGTACCGGATCACGGCTGTAAGCAGTGCACTGCCCAGTCCCTGCCCCCGGGCCGCTTCCGTCACGATCAGATCTTCCAGATGAATTACAAGCCCCTTCCAGGTGGAATACCGCGGATAACAGAGGGCCATCCCCTTTACGCGGCCATTTGCAACCGCAACAAAACATTTGAACCGGGGCATCTGGCCAAAACCGTCGCGCAACAGGTCTTCCCCTGTCAGCTCCACAGCATGCGGTTCCCTTTCAAAAATAGCCAGCTCCCGGATCAATTCCAGAACCTCCTGCATATCTTCCGGCCTGGCAGGTCTTATTTCGAGTTTATTCATTTGTTACAAATAAAACAATTAGTTATAGGACTAAGAAACGCTTGGCGGGCGAAATCGTTTTAGTTTCACAAATTAAACGATATTTGTGGGTATCAATACGCAACCTGTCCCAATGCAGCGAAAAACCAAGACCCTGGGGGAATTTATCATTGAGAACCAGGCCGAATTCAAATACTCGTCCGGAGAACTTTCCAAACTTATAAATGCCATACGCCTTGCCGCCAAAGTAGTCAACCACGAAGTCAATAAAGCCGGGCTAGTGGATATCTTAGGGGCGGCAGGGGATACAAACGTTCAGGGGGAAAACCAGCAAAAGCTAGATGTGCTGGCCAACGAAAAGTTTATCCAAACCCTAAAAAACAGGGAAATCGTGTGTGGGATTGCCTCAGAGGAAGAGGATGACTTCATCAGCATCAACAGCCAGGACAAACAACACCAGAACAAATACGTGGTGCTCATAGATCCGCTGGACGGGTCTTCGAACATCGATGTAAATGTTTCGGTGGGGACCATTTTCTCCATTTACCGGAGGGTTACGGACATCGGGAGCCCGGTGACCCTGGAAGATTTTCTGCAGCCCGGAATCCGCCAGGTTGCTGCCGGATACATTATCTACGGTACCTCCACCATGCTGGTATATACCACAGGTCATGGGGTAAACGGGTTCACTCTTAACCCTGCCATTGGGACCTTCTACCTGTCCCACCCGGATATGAAATTCCCTGAAACGGGTAAAATTTACTCCATCAACGAGGGGAATTACATCCACTTTCCCCAGGGGGTTAAGGACTATATCAAATACTGCCAGATGGAAGAAGGGGACCGGCCTTATACCTCAAGGTATATCGGTTCCCTGGTCTCGGATGTTCACAGGAACATGATAAAGGGAGGGATCTATATCTACCCCAAGAGCAGCCTGAATTCGGATGGAAAGCTCAGACTGCTATACGAATGCAATCCTATGGCATTCCTCGCCGAACAGGCGGGGGGCAAAGCTTCGGACGGATATGGAAGGATCATGGAGATCCACCCGACGGAACTACATCAACGGGTGCCTTTCTTCTGCGGAAGCCCAAAAATGGTGGAACAGGCTGAATCCTTTATGGCCAAATACGCCTGATTACTTTTTCATAAGGTACATGTAGTCGTCCAGGTCGATCTTCCCGGAAAATATCTTCACGGACTTTTCAACTACCTGTTTGGCCTTCGAAGGGGAAAACCCAAGGGCAATTGCGTAGGTTTCCACCATATGTAACTGTGCCTCTGCCATATCGAGGTCTGAAATGATTACACGGAAGAAATCAAAAAGACGCTCCATACGTTCCTCATGGGTCAGGGGAGATTCAATAGGGTATTTATTCTCCTTCTTCATAACCTCCTTGTACTCCGCATCCGTTATTCCCAGCTTACCGGCAAAATAGTCCAGGATCTTCTTTTCCTCCTTGGTAAGGACGCCGTCCAGGTTGGCGAGGGTGGCCATGGCGGCAAAATGAGCCAGATTACTGCGCCCCTCCCCATGCTTATACAAATCAATTATTGGCATGTGCGTAATTTTATGCTGTAAATATACCGTTTTTAGCGGCTGAAACCAGAGGCAAAATCCCTTTTCTAAGGTCGGTCAGGTGGTGTGTAGGCATCCGGCACCTCAATCCGCGAAAGCAGAATATTCCGTAACTTCCGCCTGCTATGAAAAGGCCTTTGCTAGAATTCACTGATAAGGGGATTTACTGCGCCCCGGCAGATGTATATCTGGACCCCTGGAAACCAGTGAAAAAGGCGCTTATCTCCCACGGACATTCAGATCACAGCCGATGGGGCCACGGCAGGTACATTACTCATAAACAGAATGTTCCCATCATAAGACACCGCCTGGGGGAAATTGAAGTCACCGGCGTGGACTGGACGGAACCCGTACATATTGCAGGGGTCAAATTCAGCTTTCACCCGGCCGGGCATATCGTCGGATCTTCCCAGATCCGTGTGGAATACCGGGGGGAGGTCTGGGTTTTTTCGGGGGATTACAAATCCGAGGACGACGGCCTGGCAACCCCTTATGAGCCCGTCCGCTGCCATACCTTCATCACCGAATGCACTTTTGGCCTTCCCGCCTTTTCCTGGCGCCCCCAGAAGGAGGTAATAGACCAGATCAATACCTGGTGGGCCGGGGCACGGGCCGAAGGAAGGACCGCTGTCCTATTTGCCTATTCCCTGGGCAAGGCCCAGCGTCTTTTATCACTTTTGGATACCTCCATTGGGGAAATCTATACCCACGGGGCCATCGAGAACATGAATGAGGTCCTTCGGGAAGTGGCTCCACTTCCTCCCACCAGGAGGATTACCCGGGAAACCCAAAAAAAGGAATTAACAGGGAACCTGGTCATGGCACCCCCCAGTGCCCATGGCAGTCCCTGGATCCGGAAAATGGTGCCTTACGAGACAGCCGCGGCCAGCGGCTGGATGGCCTTCCGCGGAGCGCGGAGGAGGCGGGCGGTCGACCGGGGGTTCGTCCTCAGCGATCACTGCGACTGGGAGGGATTGCTGAAGAGCATCCGGGCCACGGGGGCTGAGCGGGTGATCTGTACCCATGGGTACTCTGAAATTTTTGCCCGCTATCTTCAGGAACAGGGATACGACGCCCGAACCGAATCGACCCAGTACGAGGGGGAAATGGCAGAAATGAAATCAGATGAACCAGAAGAGGAAGCATCGTGAAGGACTTCGCCCATTTGATCCAAACCCTGGACAGCACCAATAAGACCAATACAAAAGTGGCTGCCCTGGCGGATTATTTCCGGAATGCATCCGGGCCGGACAGGGTGTGGACCATCGCTATCCTGTCACACAGGAGGCCCCCGAGAGCGGTTAACACAAGGCTGCTCCGCCAGTGGGCCTCAGAACTGGCGGGTATCCCGTTATGGCTGTTCGAAGAAAGTTATCATATCGTTGGAGACCTGGCTGAAACCATTGCCCTGGTGGTGCCGTATCAGGGAAGCTCCCAAACAGAGCTGCCCTCGCTCTCAGATTATCTTCAGGACCTGATTGTGCTAAAGGCCACATCCGAGGAGGAAAAAAAACAGTATTTGATGCGTAACTGGCCACGCCTGGATTACTACGAGCGCTTCGTGTTCACCAAATTCTTCACCGGGGGTTTCCGGATAGGGATCAGCCAAAAGCTAATGACCCGGGCTCTCTCCCTGGCCACCGGAATCGAAGATGACACCCTGGCCTACCGGCTGATGGGAAATTGGGATCCTTCGCAGGTTTCGTATCAGGAGCTCGTGCTGGAACCCCAGCAGGAAGAACAACTCTCCAAACCCTATCCGTTCTTCCTTGCTTATGCCCTGGAAGATCAGCCAGGGCAACTGGGAGACCCCGGAGCGTGGCTGATGGAACACAAATGGGATGGCATCAGGGCACAATTGATCATCCGCAATGGCAACCTTTTCGTCTGGAGCCGGGGAGAGGAACTAATCACCCACAGCTACCCCGAATTCAGCCTCCTTGCAGATCACCTCCCGGACGGCACGGTAATCGACGGGGAAATCTTACCTTATCCGAAGGAAACTGTAGGCAGCTTTAACGACCTGCAGAAAAGGCTTGGAAGAAAAAAGGTGAGCAAGGCGCTGCTAAAAAAGATACCGGTCATCCTCAGGGCATATGACCTTCTGGAATGGGAGGGCGAGGATATACGGCAAAGACCTTTTGACTACCGCAACGGGTTGCTCAGGAATCTCGTGATGCCCCTGGCCGAAGATCCCGGAATACCCCTGGACATTTCATCTCCCATGGAAATACCGGACTGGGAAGCCGCGGAAAAAGAGCGGGGCCGCTCCCGCGAGTACCGCTCTGAAGGCCTGATGCTTAAAAGGAAAGATGCCCCCTACCGGGTCGGACGTAAAAAAGGGGACTGGTGGAAATGGAAAGTAGCGCCCCTCACCGTGGATGCCGTTCTGACCTATGCGATGAGGGGTCACGGAAGGCGCAGCAACCTTTTTACAGACTACACTTTCGCTCTCTGGGATGAGAAAGAAGACGGCGAAAAGGAACTCGTCACATTTGCCAAGGCCTACTCCGGCCTTACGGATGCGGAGTTCAGGAAGTTGGACGCCTGGATAAAGAAAAACACCCTGGAACGCTTTGGGCCGGTACGGTCCGTGAAACCCTATCACGTCTTTGAAATAGCCTTCGAGGGGATCGCCCATTCCAGGAGGCACAAGAGCGGGGTGGCAACGCGTTTCCCCCGGATACTCCGATGGAGGCAGGATAAAACCCCTGAGCAAGCCGATACCCTCTCCACAGTTAAAAACCTGATCCCGTGAATACAGGTAAAGATCCGGACAGGGATGTTTTGATCGGACAGGCCATCCAATGGTTTCGCAATCAGGGATGGGAACCGTTCCCCTTCCAGCGAAAGACCTGGGAAGCCTTTCTGGGGGGAAAACACGGATTGCTTAATGCCCCCACCGGCAGTGGCAAGACCTATGCACTCTGGTTCCCCATCCTGCTACAATACCTTAGGGAGCACCCGGGTTTCCGCCAAAAAGTGCCCCAGGGACTGAAAGCTGTATGGATCACCCCCCTTCGGGCACTTTCCCAGGAAATCCGTCAGTCTGCCGAAAGAATTACCCGGGACCTTGAAATACCCTTTACAGTGGGCATCCGGACCGGGGACACCTCACAGTCAGAACGGGCGCGGCAACGACAAAAAATGCCGGACCTGCTGATCACGACTCCGGAGAGCCTGCAATTGCTGCTGGCCACAAAGGGGTATGCCCAAAGTTTCAGGAGCTGCTATGCCATCGTGGTGGACGAGTGGCATGAGCTGCTGGGGAGCAAGCGGGGTGTTCAGATGGAACTGGCCCTTTCCCGTCTGAAAACCGTAAGTCCTTCCCTGCGCATCTGGGGGATTTCAGCCACCATTGGCAACCTCGATCAGGCAAGGCAGGTCTTGCTGGGACCTGAGTCAGAGGCCCTTCAGAATTCAGTGCTGATCCGGGCACAGCTTTCAAAAAAAATAACGGTAAAGAGCCTGCTGCCGGAAAAGATGGAAACCTTCCCCTGGAGGGGACACCTGGGGCTGCACCTTCTGGAACAGGTGATCCCCGTGATTAACAACAGCAAGACCACCCTGATCTTTACCAATACCCGGAGTCAATGTGAAATCTGGTTCCAGAAAATCCTGGAACGCGAACCCGGATTTGCGGGGGAGATCGCCATGCACCACGGGAGCATCGACAAGGAAACCCGGCTATGGGTAGAAGAGGCGATCCGGAAAGAGCGCCTGAAGGCCGTGGTATGTACCTCCAGCCTGGACCTGGGGGTAGATTTTGCCCCTGTTGAGACGGTAATACAGATCGGAGGGCCAAAAGGGGTGGCCCGGTTCCTTCAGCGGGCAGGCCGAAGCGGGCACCGGCCGGGGGAGGAAAGCCTGATTTACTTCCTGCCCACCCACGCCATCGAACTGGTTGAAGCAGCCGCCCTCCAAAGGACCGTGGAAGGGGAAGGGGTCGAAGACCGGATCCCTTACATCAACAGTTTTGACGTGTTGGTTCAGTACCTGACCACCCTGGCCGTCTCTGACGGCTTTTACCCTGGGGAAATATTCCGGGAAGTCTCCGATACGTTTTGTTTTCAGGCCATGACCCGGGATCAGTGGGAATGGTTGTTAAAATTCCTGGTTCTCGGCAGCCAGAGTTTGCAAACCTATGACGAGTACAAAAAAGTCGAGGTAATGGAGGATGGTAAGTTTAAGGTGAACAACCGGGGGGTCGCCATGAGGCACCGGTTTCAGATCGGCACCATTGTAGGGGATGCGGACCTGGTGGTCCGCTATCAGAAAGGAGGTTATATCGGCACCATCGAGGAATGGTTCATTTCCAAACTCCGTAAAGGCGATGTCTTCACCTTTGCAGGACGCAATCTGGAATTTATCCGGATCCGGGAAATGCAGGTCCTTGTGCAGAAGTCGGCCCGGAAAACCGCAAAGGTCCCCAGCTGGATGGGTGGCAGGCTAACCCTTTCTGCTCAGATGTCCGAACTGCTCCGGCAGGAACTCTATTCGGCCACCCTGCCCAGGGATAGGCAATCCCTCGAAATCCGAAGCCTTGCCCCTCTTTTTGAACGACAAAGGTGGGAGAGTGTCGTACCGGGCCCCGGGGAATTCCTCATAGAAACCTTCCAGACGCGGGAGGGCTTTCACCACCTTTTCTATCCCTTCGAAGGCCGGTTTGTTCATGAGGCAATGGCAAGCCTGCTCAGTTACAGGATCAGCCTGCTGTCCCCGATCACCTTTTCCCTGGCCTACAACGACTACGGATTCGAACTGCTCTCCGACCGGGAACTGGACATGCAAATGGTCCTGGACAACGACCTTTTTACTGTTGAATATCTCATGGAGGATCTGCAGAAAAGCCTGAACGCCACGGAAATGGCGCGGAGGAAATTCAGGGATATCGCAGTGATCAGCGGTCTGGTCTTTACCGGATACCCCAATAAAGGAGTAAAGATGAAGCACCTGCAAAGCAATTCCCAGCTCCTGTTTGACGTCTTCCGGGACTATGAACCCGACCACCTCCTGTTTCAGCAGGCCTTCCGGGAAACCTTTGAACATCAGCTGGAAGAGGGGCGGCTCCGCCTGGCCCTGGAGCGGATCGCCTCGCAAAAGGTCGTGTGGAAGGCCTGTGAAAAACCCACCCCTTTTTCCTTCCCGATCATCACCGACCGACTGCGGGAGAAACTATCCAGTGAAAAGCTGGCCGACCGCATCCGGAGAATGACCCGCCTCCTTACCCGTCAAGGCAGGCGATAATTCAGGTCGGGTTTTTACGGTGCCCCGGAATCCGTACCTTTGAAAGCATGACCCATTCGGTTGAATTCGGCGGCGAAAACCTTCAGTTGCACTCCTGGGGTGCCCTTTACTGGGAGCGGGAATCCCTGCTGCTGCTCAGCGACCTGCACCTCGGTAAAATCACCCATTTCCGAAAATACGGGGCGGCGGTGCCCCGAAGGGCCCTGCACCGCAACTTCCAGCGCCTGGATGGCCTGTGTGAAACCTTCAAACCGAAAAGGATCTGCTTCCTTGGAGACCTGTTCCATTCGCATATGAACCGGGAATGGGCGCTGTTTGAACAATGGGCCGGCCAATGCCCCTGCGAACTGGAACTGGTGGTCGGCAATCACGATATCGTCTCTCCCCTTCGCTATGAGGCCGTGGGTGTGCTATGTTCTGAGTCCCTGACAAAAGGCCCGTTTCTGTTAACACACCACCCCCTTGAGCAGTTCGAAGGATTCAATCTTTCGGGTCATGTGCACCCGGCCGTAAGGTTAAAGGGTCCGGGAAGGCAGCAATTGAGGTTGCCCTGCTTCTACCTCAACGGACGGCAGATGATCCTGCCTGCATTCGGCGCATTTACCGGCAGCCATGTTATGGAACCCAGGCCAGGAGATCGGATTTTCGCCCTGGCAGAGGACCAGATCATACCGCTGCAGGAGCCTGCCGGGAAAATGACCTGAGGGAAGGCCCCGATCCCTGCCGGAATACCTTTTTAGACTGAGAACTTTTGTGCAGCCCAAAATTGGCTCGTACTTTTGCACAAATTTTCAGCGTTTGAGTCTGGAATTCATCCGGCAACAATTTTCTCAGGCCCCTGCATTCAGGGATCTTCAGAATACTATTGCCCGAAGCGAAGGCTCCGCTCACCTGAAAGGCCTCAGCGGATCGTCCCTTTCCTTCCTGACCGCAGAAACCTTCCGGGAGCAAAAACTACCTTTCCTGATGGTCCTCAACGACAAGGAAGAGGCGGCCTACTTCCTCAACGACCTCGAACAGCTCATAAACCCGGAAGATGTGCTTTTCTACCCGGGCAGCTACAGGCGGCCCTACGAAATAGAAGAGACCGACAACGCGAATGTACTACTGAGGGCCGAGGTGCTCAACCGCATCAATTCACGAAAGAAACCCGCCCTGATCGTCACCTATCCGGATGCCCTTTTCGAAAAGGTGGTCACCCGAAAAGAACTCGAAAAGAACACCCTGAAAATACGGACGGGAGATACCCTTTCCCTGGATTTCCTCAATGAAGTCCTTTTTGAATATCATTTCAACAGGGTCGATTTTGTTACCGAACCGGGGGAGTTTTCCGTGAGGGGAGGAATTGTGGATGTTTTTTCCTTTTCTCACGACGAGCCCTACCGCATTGAATTCTTCGGTGAGGAGGTGGACAGCATCCGAAGTTTTGACGTTGAAACCCAACTGTCCACAGACCGGGTAAATAAGATCACGATCATCCCGAACGTCGCCGACAAAATTCTCCACGAGGCCCGGGTCAGTTTCCTGGAATACATATCCCCGAAAACCATCGTCCTTCTCAAAAACCCCTCCCTTTGCCAGGGCCGGCTGGACACCCTTTTTAAAAAGGCAGGGGAGGCCTTCGGCAAACTGGAACCTGCCGTCTCCCATGTAAGTCCTGAGTCGCTATTTCTGGGTGGGAAGCAATTCGGGGAAACGGTCCGTAAATTCCGCCGGGTGGTTCTGGAAGGACCCTTCCCGGAAGGGACTTTACAGCCCTCGCTATTTGAATTTACAACCCGCCCGCAACCCGCCTTCAACAAGCAATTTGACCTGTTGCTGGACAAGCTCCGTGAGAACCAGGAATCCGGGATACGCAACGTTATTTTTTGTGCCACCCAGCAGCAGGCCCACCGCTTCCACGACATCTTTGAGGAGATCGGCAGGCAGGTTCCCTACACCACCGTTGTGCAACCTCTATACCAGGGCTTCGAATCCCCGGAACTCAAGCTGTGTTGCTATACGGACCACCAGATTTTTGAACGGTACCACCGCTTCCACCTGCGAAACGGGTATGCCAAAAAACAGGCGATCACCCTGAAAGAACTCAACAAGCTGGAAATTGGCGACTATGTAACGCACATTGATCATGGGATAGGGAAGTTTGGCGGACTTAAGAAGATTGAAGTTGAAGGCAAAA
>SBFL01000214.1 GCA_006227965.1 Bacteroidota bacterium
AGGGTATTTCATAACATCCACATACAGGGCATTGAAAGGACCGCGCTGTAATTTGAGTGCGACCGTATCCAGCTTCGTATAATCCGTGCTCTTGCGGGCTTTAAAAAGCTTGACGGCATCATTTCTGGATGAAGCGTACGGAGCCTTGTATACGGTGACGACCGCCTCTGATAAAGACACGTTCCGGCGTCTTCTCTTGATCGTTTCCCTGTAGAAGGCGGTCATAAGCAGGGGATCCTGCATGTAGTTATCCCCTCGGCTGCGAAAGGTCTCCTCCACCAGCTCGCGCGCATTCCTAGGTACTATCACGTCGACCTCGGGCAGGGTGGTGACCGATGCTGTCAGGAAGATCGCGGTCTTTTCCTCCCCGAGCTGGCTGAGCGGAATCCTCCTGGAGGTATATCCCAGGAAAGAGATTTGGACATATCCCTGTTCCACATCCCGCGGGACTTTCAACAGAAATTCCCCTTCGGAATTGGTGATAGTGCTTATATTGTACTTCTCCAGAATGAGGGTGGCAAACACAAGGGGCTCCTTGGTTTCGGAATCGAGGATTTCCCCCTGGAACTGCCTGAAGTCTCCGGGATCGCTTTGCTGTTCTTTTTGCGCAAACGCCGTCAGGCTGGTCAGCAACACCATAGCCAGAAGTCCTAATAAGTTGACTGATAATTTCATAGCAGTAATTTCAGCGAGTCGGATTTCACCTTTCCCAGTGGGAATTGGGATGAGATCCGGGTTTATCGAAGATACTGCTTTTGGGAGGGATTTAAAAGGAATCTGGTCTGGAAGCTGGCTTAATTTGTAGTATTTCCTATCTTGTGCGGGGTTAAAGAACCAACCGATGAAAAAACGGGATTTTATCCGGAATCTTGGATATGCCGCATTGGCCGCCCCAATGGTGGCCTCGGCCTGGGAACCCCTTTCTGAAACTCTCCGGGAGCCCTATCCGGAAGGAGAGGATGATTTTTGGGACCGAATACGGAAGGACTACAGGCTGAATCCGGATTACATCAACCTGGAAAACGGCTACTACAATATCATCCCGACACCCACCCTCCAGAAATTCATGGAACACGTAAGTGAGGTAAACTATCAGGGCTCTTATTATATGAGGACGGTGCAATGGGATAACAAAAAGCGCATTGCCGACCGGTTGGCTGCCATGCTCAATTGCCCGGAAGGCACCCTGATCCTCACGCGAAATACTACGGAATCCCTGGATCTGATCATTGGGGGGTATCCCTGGAAGCAGGGAGACGAGGCCATCTTCGCCCTTCAGGATTACGGCGCCATGAAGGATCACTTCGAGCAGATTTCCGGCAGGTATGGGGTTGTTTGCAGGACCGTATCCGTCCCCAACCATCCGCAGTCCGATGAAGAACTGGTTTCCCTGTACGAAGCCCAGATAACACCGAGGACGCGCCTGATCATGATTTGCCATATGATAAATATCACCGGGCAAATCCTGCCTGTGCGCAAGATTTGCGATATGGCTCACAAACACGGGGTGGAGGTGCTGGTGGACGGGGCCCATTGCATTGGGCATATCCCCGTGGATATAGAGGAGCTGAATTGCGATTATTACGGCTCGAGCCTTCATAAATGGCTGAGCACACCCCTTGGGGCCGGCATGCTCTATGTAAGGTCAGAGCACATCTCCAAGATCTGGCCTCTGCTGGCCGAACACAAGCGGGACCCGGACGACATCAGCCGGCTGAATCATATCGGTACGCACCCGGTTCATACGGACCTGGCTGTCGCAAACGCCATGGATTATCTGGAGATGATCGGACTGGAGCGGAAGACCCAACGGCTCAGGCACCTCCAGCGGTATTGGAGTGATCCCCTCAGGGAGGTTCCAAATGTAATGGTGAACACTCCGGCGGATCCAGTTCGGAGCTGTGGGATCGCAAATGTGGGGATCTCCGGTATGAAGCCAAAGCGCATGGCCGAAGTGCTCATGGAGGAATTCGGGATCTTTACCGTGGCCATTGATTATGCCAATGTCCAGGGCTGCAGGATCACGCCAAATGTGTATACGACCACTGAGGAACTGGACCGGTTCGTAGCAGCCGTGAAAACTTTGGCCGCCCGATCTTAAGGAAAGGGAATGCCGGAATATAGAAATAATGGATTTCCGTCCTACGTTTTCGGGGCTTTGAAAGATACTTTGGATGGATGTATCCCGGCAATGGAAGACAGGCCTGTTGCCAATTAAATGAGGAATTAAACTTTAGAAATATGACTACAACTTCTAGTGGATGGGGGCTTAAACAAAGCATTACCGTTCTGAGAATTTTGATCGGATGGCATTTCCTGTACGAGGGGATTGTCAAGGTGTACAACCCGGACTGGACGAGCTTCGGGTACCTGGCTTCTGCCCAGGGCCCATTGAAGCCTGTTTTTCAGTCTATGACTTCTGAAGCGGTCCTCCCGTGGGTGGATACGCTTAACTGGGTGGCCCTGGTCTTTGTGGGGGTTACCCTGATCCTAGGGGTATTTGAACGCCCAGGCGCCCTGGTTGGTGTTGGGCTTCTTATGCTCTATTACCTCGCCCATCCCTCCTGGCCGGGAATGGCCCAGGTAAACACCGAGGGGAGTTACTGGATCGTCAACAAGAACCTGATCGAGGCCGTTGCCTGTCTCGTTCTTTTTTATCAGCCTACGGGTTCCCTTTTCGGGGTTCCCCGTCTATTTTCAAAAAACAAACCAACCTCTAAAACCGAATTGTCATGAGCTGGACGCGCAGAGAAGCCCTTTTAGGATTAGGTAGTATTCCAATTTTAGGCGCCGTTTGGTGGGCAGGTGCCTCGGGAGCTGTGGGTAGAAAGCGGGAGCGGGAAGCCATCCTGGAACGCCTAAACATACAACCTTCCCTTCCATCGGCAGTACCAGGGATCTCCGGGGAACCGGTACGGGTTGGGATTATCGGGTTCGGAATCCGGGGGGAACAGTTGTGTCGTTCCCTTGGGTATGCCACCAACGAGTGGATTGCCGCCATGGAGGAAGCTGAAGCCCTTGCGAAAGAAGAGGGGCGCCCCTTTACCGCCCTGACTGATTTCCGTGCTCAGGACCCCCTGAACGTGAGGATAGTAGGGGTATGCGATATTTTTGATATCCAGGCAGAGAAGGCAATTCGCTCCTTCGGGACGGCGGAGCAGCCGGTCAGACGTTATAAAACCTATACCGACATGATCCAAAGCGGGGATGTGGAGGCTGTGGTAATCGCCACTCCAGACCACTGGCACGCCCCCATGGCCATTGAGGCACTCCGCAACAACGTACACGTCTATGTGGAAAAGCCGATGACGCATACCGTGTCGGAAACCTATGCGCTGAAGGAAGCTGCCCTGAATTCCAGGGCCACGATTCAGGTTGGCCACCAGCACAGGCAAACGCTCAGCTTTAAGACAGCCCAGGATATTGTGGAGAAGGGAGTGCTGGGACACGTATCCCTGATCACCACCAATACCAACAGGAATGACGACAATGGGGCCTGGAATTACGACATCCATCCGGATGCCAGTCCACAGACCATCGACTGGGAACAATTCCTGGGTTCTGCCCCCCCAATTCCGTTTAACAAGAACCACTTCTTCCGCTGGCGTAAGTGGTGGGCCTATGGCTCCGGTCTTTCCGGAGACCTGCTTACCCACGATTACGACCGCCTGAACTGTGTCTTAAAAATGGGGATACCGCGCTCGGTGATGGCCTCGGGAGGGATCTACACCCACAGGGACGGCCGGAACGTACCTGATGTACTGCAGGCGAATTTTGAATTCCCCGATTACAGCACCGGCAGCAGTCAGAAACCCGGGAAGGAGCGGGGCATGACCTTTACCTATAGCGCCACCCTGGGCAATGGCATCAACAGGCCCACCATGCTGATGGGTCACGACGCTTCCATGGAACTGGGGAACCGCCTTACCATCTGGCCGGACGGCAGTTCCACCCGCTATGCGGAAATGCTTGAAGAAGGCAGGATGAATCCGGGATCCCCGATTTACAGCTACGACCCGGCAGCGGGTGCCCTTGACGGGGTATCGTCAGCAACTTCACAGTACTTTGCCGACAAGGGCCTAATGTGGACCTATGTGGACGGAAAACGCGTGGATTCCACCTTCCTGCACATGCGGGAATGGCTCAGTGTGATCCGGAACGGCGGACAGGTGAGTTGCGGCATACAGGAAGGCTTCGAAGAAGCCATTTCGGCCCATATGGCCGGACTGTCCTGGAAACTCGGCAGGCGGATTGAATGGGATCCTCAGGGAGAACAGATCATCCCCGTCGATGGAGTGGAGGACCTGGATGCCGTTTTGCTAGAGAGCCCTCCCGGCATAGGGGCACTTGCGCCTGATGTGGTGGCTTCGCTGTAGTCAGCAGATGGCAGTG
>SBFL01000014.1 GCA_006227965.1 Bacteroidota bacterium
CGGCGAACAGCCTCAGGAATTTATCCTTTTCCTTTTCAAGTTCAGCCCTGAGGACCTCCTCCCCTGAAGGTTGTTCTTCTTCGGTTGCCATCCCTTCCTGATCCTCAATTTCCTTAGGGGTTTCGTTATCCTGGACCAGCCCTTCCCGGTCCTGGGTATCCTTAGTAGTGCTCATACGAGATCTTTTAAATGCGGTCACTCACAATGACGGCAAAAGTACTGCCATTTCTCAAAAAATGTCAAAATGTCACGAAAAACCTTCCTTTCAGGTGTCGGGGGTGTCTTCAGACCAGGGTCAGCTCAGGCGAGCAGATCTGCAATAGCTCTGTGCACATTCTTGAACTCAAATTCAAATCCCAGGGCCTCCATTTTCTCGCTGCTCACACGCTGACTGGCAAGCAGGAGCTGCGACATTTGCCCCAAAACCATCCTAAGTGCCCAGGATGGAACTTTCGGAAGCCAAAGGGGGCGCCCGAGTATGGACGCGACTTCACGGGTGAGTTTCTGGTTGGTTACCGGGTTGGGGGCCACGCCGTTGTATATCCCTTCCAGGCGTTCTTCCACGCAAAACCGCATCATGCGGGCAAGGTCCCTCAGATGGATCCAGGACTGCCACTGCTGCCCGCTGCCAAGAGGAGCCCCGACCCCTATTCTCACAGGCCGTACAATCTCGGGAAGGGCACCCCCCTGACCTGCCAGTACCAGGCCAATACGCAAAATCCCCAGTGAAACCCCCAGGGCCGTAAATTCCCTAGCGGCCTGTTCCCATTTGACCACGGTCTGCGCTAAAAATCCGGGATCGACGGCATTGCTTTCTTCGTCATAGAGTTCGGTAAGCGAACTCGGATAAATCCCGATCGCCGAAGCGGAAAGCAGGTATTCAACCTCGTGTGAATCCATTTCGGATAACCCTTTCCTGAGGGTATTAAGACTATCCGTACGGCTTTGCTGGATTTTTTTCCGGCGGGAAGAGGTCCACCTACTGGCGATGCTGGTCCCTGCCAGGTTGACGATTACCGAAACACCCCGAAAACATTCCCTGTCGATCGCATTCTGTTCCGGATCCCAGTAGAACCCCCTGAAATCGACTTCATCCCTGATCTGATCCTTCCTGGTGGTAAGGTAGTGCACAGGTATCCCCGCCTGTCTGAATTCGGTTACCAGCGCACTTCCAACCAGTCCGGTCGCTCCTGTTATTAGTACTTTCAATGGGTATTTTTCTCAAAAGTATCCTTTTGGATCCGGGAAGCATGAGGGATTAAAAGGGTTTTAACACTTTGAGGCCATGGTTGGGCACTCACTCAGGTCTGCGTGCGCGTAACATTTCCCTTTTGCCAGGCGGCCCGGGAAGCCTTTCCACTGAAAAGCCTGCTTTCTGCATGGCCCGCCTTACGCTGCCTTTAGCTGAATAAGTGACCAGGTATCCGCCCGGGCGCAAAGCCCCATACATCCTATGGAAAATCGCTTCGGTCCAGAGTTCGGGTTGTACCCTGGCACCAAAGGCGTCAAAATAGACAAGGTCAAAAGCAGGTCCCGATTCAAAATTGCGGATATCGATATTGAGTTTTTGAAGGGTAAAGAAGGAGGTAATCGGGTACTCCCTGCCCCAGGGGGCCCGGTGGAGTTGTTCAAAATGCTCCTGGTGTGAAGCCCCTTGGCCAAGTAAGCGGCCGAATTCCAGTTGATGCCACTCTTGTTCAACTACCGGGAAAGCCTCAAGGGTCGTATATCGGACGTTAAGATTTCTATCCGCGGCTTCTGCAAGGGTAACCAGGGCATTGAGTCCCGTCCCAAAACCCATTTCCAGAAGATCCAGGCCACGGTCTGAAAACAGATCCAAACCGCCCCTGATGAAGACGTGGTAGGCCTCCTGCAGCGCTCCGTGCATGGAATGGTACTGTTCCCCCCATCCGGGCAGCTGGATGGTCTTCGAGCCATCCGCGGTGCGCACAATCTTACGTTCCATCCTGGCCGAAGATACGAACGCCGCTTGCTTCAAATCCTTTCTGTATTTCGGGCCCGGATATCCTGGCGATCAGGGAGTCAGGTTCCCCGGCGTCCTCTGCCATATGCCTGCGTTCAGCTTCCTCCACCTCGGAAACAAAGGCCTTGCCCTCCACCAGGACGCGTTTCCCTAAGATGTCCTTGGGAACAAAGAACCCGTAATCCTCAAAGCGGACCATCACGGTTCCCTCCCCGGGAATTTCGACGCGCATCCAGCACCCTTTCATCTGGCAGACCGATACCACCTGGCCCTCGAACCGTGTTGAAATGGTATCTCCGGCCTGCAGTCCGGTATACACCTGTGACATTTCCGCTTCACTAAAGACATTGCCCTCGGAAATGGGGGCTCCGGCGGTGATGTAACTGGCAGCTGAAGGCTCCTGAAGGGGTTGATCAGATTGTGTTTTTACATCCTTACAGGCTGAAATCAGCCAAAGAAATACAAGGGAAATGTTAAAAAGTTTCATTTTTTTCAGTTTCTCGCTATCTCTAACAAAAGTCCGGATTTTCCGGGGAAAAATACAAGTCTCACTGGTTTAATTTATGTAATTTTAGGCAGCAAAATTTGAGGCTTTATGGATTTATCTACACTCCAGATACCGGTTGAGAAAACGAATGAATCAAGAATTTCCGGCGTGGACTTTGAAAACCTGCCGTTTGGCAAGGTCTATACTGATCACATGTTCATTACCACACACAGGGACGGGCGCTGGCAGGATGCCAGAATAGTTCCCTACGGACCGGTTTCCCTCGAACCGGCCGCCAAGGTATTTCATTACGGACAAACGGTTTTTGAAGGCATGAAGGCTTATAAGGATACTCAGGGAAAGGCCTGGCTATTCCGGCCTGAGGATAACCAGAAGCGCCTGAATATCTCCGCCAGCAGGCTCGTAATCCCGGAAGTCCCCAAGGAACTCTTTATGGAGGGATTAAATACCCTGCTGAAAACAGACCTGGAGTGGATTCCGAAGCAGGCCGGGAGTTCCCTATATATAAGGCCTTTCATATTTGCCTCTGGCCTCGGCTTCCACGCCTCTCCGGCAGATGAGTACACCTTTATAATCGCCTGCTCGCCTTCCGGCTCATACTTCTCGGGAAAGGTAAGCGTGCGAATCGAGGAAACCTATGCGCGTGCTGCCAACGGCGGAGTCGGATTCGCCAAGGCAGGAGGGAATTATGCAGGGCAGTTCTATCCCACTCAGCTGGCAGTTTCTGAAGGCTTCCAGCAAGTGGTCTGGACAGATGACAATACCCATGAATACATCGAGGAAGCCGGCGCCATGAATATTTTTGTCAGGATCGGTGATACGCTATTGACCAGTCCGACCTCGGACAGGATCCTGGACGGGATCACCCGCAAGAGCATCCTGCAGCTTGCCCAATCCGAGGGAATACCCACGGAGGTAAGGAAAATAAAAGTAACCGAATTGCTCGGGGCAGCCTCCGATGGTACGCTCAGGGAAATGTTTGGTTCTGGTACGGCGGCCGTGGTTTCCCCTATTAGCAGTTTTGGGTATCGGGGGAAAAAATACGACCTCCCCGAACTGAGCGACAGCTATGCCTCTCATTTCAAAAAACGTATTACTGATATTCAGTACAACCGTTCCGAAGATCCCTTTGGGTGGCGGTATCCGGTGAATTAAAAAGACCCCCGCCCAGGCGGGGTTTTTTTATTTGTCCAAGACGGCTTTGATATCCGGTTCGAAGTACTCCGGGCCCTTCAGCACTTTTCCATCCTCCCTGTAAATGGGTTTTCCATCCGGTCCCAGCTTACTCATGTTGCTGCGCTGAATTTCAGAAAAAACTTCTTCTATTTTATCCTGCATCCCATGTTCAAGGATGGTGCCGCAAAGGATGTAAAGCATGTCCCCCAAAGCATCGGCCACCTCAACCAAATCTCCCCTGGTTGCCGCATCGAGGTATTCCTCATTTTCCTCGCGCATGAGCTTGTAGCGCAGCACGTTTTTCTCCAGGGGGAGTTCTGCGCTCGGTTGGTCTTTGATGCCAAGGCCAAAGGCCCTGTGGAATTCCGCCACAGCATCGATTTTTTGTTTCATTTTTGGGATTGTTTGGGTTAGTTTTGCCCCAAAAGTAGGAAATATGTTCAGCACCGGTCAAATCATTTTTGCAGTGCTCTTTATCCTGGTCTTCGTACTGGTAATTGTACGGATGTACCGCAAAGACCGGGAATGGCATCGGAAACAATACAGGGGAGCCGGGTGGGTGCTGCTATTCTTCATTGGGTTCATGGCGCTGCTGCTCTTTTTGAAATATATCCTCAGGCAATAAAGGATTTCCTGCCATCCACAATTAGAATTTATCCGTTCACAACGAATTAAAGGATTCGTTACCATATCTATAAGAAAAGGAGTACTTTTGCGT
>SBFL01000163.1 GCA_006227965.1 Bacteroidota bacterium
CACAGACTGCGTTTGTACCATTCGGTTGAGTACCAGGGCGGAGATCATCGCATCGGGATTTTCCGCGACAAAATCCTTTTCATAGTTCATCCCGGCCTGCTGCAACTCAAAGTATTCATCCCTCAGCGAACTCATATTCGCAGTATCCTGGGCGGCCATGGCGGCACGCATCTCACTGTTAATGGAATTGCCCCGACGGGCCAGCTCACGTGAGCCTTCGAGAAAATCCCTGTAAGCGGTGTTCTGCGGAGTCCCCGAAACCACAGCGGCATTCAGGCTGTCCACATGGGCCTTTATTTCCACCTCACCCTCTTCCAGGATCAGTGGGATTGCCCCGCGGGCACCTTCGATAAAGATGTAGTAAAGACGGGGTTCTGTGATTTCACCTGAGAAACTGAATTCGCCCTCACTGATGGTCGTACTATCGGTTTCTGCCGGCTGCAGGTTTGCATCACTTTTCCGCAGGTATACTTTGGTGGTGTCTGAAACATCCCCCTGCAGGGCCCCGGAAACCATATATCCTCCCAGCCGGGATTCCTGGCAGGAAGCCAGCATCAGCACAAAGGCGGACAAAATTAAAACATATTTCATAGGAAAGATTTCTAATTTAGCGTCCAAAGGTAGGAACCTGCCCCCGAATAAAAAAAGTCCTTAACAAAAGCTTTGGTCAGGGGACTGCCTGAAGTTAATCGGTCCTAGAACTGATACCGTATCCCCAGGGCGATATCGAAGTCAAAGTTGTTTGAAAATCCGCCGTAACCAAACAGGCCCAGTTCCGGCCTGAAATCCAGGGACAACAGCAGCGGAAAATCAAAATTGTATTCTATTCCCAGGTCCCCGGCGGCAAAAATAAACAGGCCTCCGTCATCATCGACCACATAGTCTTCATCAAAATCGACACTGCCCAGGCCGCCGCCCACCCCATAGTACCAGTTAAAATTGCCATCCAATTTGTGCACCCACTGATAGAGGCCCCCGAGTTTGAAGGCGTCAAAATCACGGGAATCCCTCCAGCCAAAATTGGCTTCCAGCCTGTGGTAGCGGGCCAGAGATTTCTGGTAGGAGATTTCCGCCCCAAAACCATCGCTGTCCCCAAGTCGCAAACCAATTGAATGGTCCGATATTTCCTGGGCACTCACCGCTGTGGCGGCAAACAAAAATAACATTGCAATTAACTTACCGATTCTCATAAAATCTGATTTGAATTCATCCCTCAAATTAAACCATCCTGCCAATGGTCTTCCGTTAATAAAAACTTAATTTAGACCCTTAAAATTGTTTCCGGGTGGAAATAACACTGCTCAAGGACCTTTCCGAAAAACTATCAGGCAGTCTGCACTGGGATTCGCTGCATAAACACATCTATGCAACGGACGCCTCGGTTTATCGAATGCTGCCCCTTGCTGTGGCGTACCCCAGAAGTGAAGATGATCTCAGACACCTGATTGAATTTGCCTCTACCCACCAGGTTGGGCTGATACCCCGCACGGCAGGCACTTCCCTGGCAGGGCAGTGTGTGGGGGAGGGAATCACTGTGGACCTCTCCAGGCATTTTACACGGATCCTGGATCTGGACATCAAAAAACGACAGGTACGGGTGCAACCCGGGGTGATTCGGGATGAACTCAATGATTTTCTCAAACCTCACGGTCTTTTTTTTGGTCCGAACACTTCCACTTCGAACCGGTGTATGATAGGAGGTATGGTCGGGAACAATTCCAGCGGCACCACCTCCATCCGTTATGGGGTAACACGGGATAAGGTAGTCTCCATGAAAGTGCTGCTTTCGGATGGTTCAGTGGCCCATTTAATGCCGATGGCTCCTTCTGAGGTACGGGTTAAATCCGAGGGGGAAAGCCTTGAAGCTAATATATACAAAAAATTAGTTAACGAACTTTCTGACAAGAAGTTACAAGAATCGATAAGATTAGAATTCCCAAAGCCAGAAATCCATCGGCGCAATACGGGATATGCCGTTGATGCTTTGCTGCAAAGCGAGCTCTTTGAACCCGGGGGGGCACCCTTCAACCTCGCCCGGTTACTATGCGGTAGCGAGGGAACCCTTGCACTGACCACGGAGGTTACCCTGCAACTCGATCCATTGCCCCCCGGGGAAGCTGCTATGATCGTCCCGCATTATCAAAGCCTTGAGGAATGTCTTGCGGATGTTGCCCCTGTTATGGAACGCCCACTTCACATGTGTGAGATGATGGACAGGGTTATTTTGGATTGTACCAAAAACAACATGGAGCAACTCGAAAACCGGTTTTTCGTGGAGGGCGACCCGGCAGCCCTGCTAATGCTGGAACTCCGGGCGGATACCTCAGAAGAACTGGAGGCTTCGATTAAAAAAGCGCTCCAGACCCTAAAGGAAAGTGGCAAATCCTATGCGGCCCCCGTCCTGAGGGGATCGGATATATCCCGTGCCATTCAGCTCAGGAAGGCGGGCCTGGGGCTGTTGGGCAACATGGTCGGAGACCGGAAGGCCGTGGCCTGCATTGAAGATACTGCTGTGGCCCTGCCTGATCTAAAGGATTTTATCGGGGAATTTACGGGTATCATGAAGGGTTACGGGCAGGAGGCGGTCTATTATGCACATGCAGGTGCCGGGGAACTCCACCTGAGGCCTATTTTGAATTTAAAGCGATCCGCAGACGTGCATCTTTTCCGTCAGATTACCACTGAAGTTGCAGCGCTTACCAAGAAATACGGAGGTTCCTTCAGCGGGGAACACGGGGATGGGATAGTCCGGGCAGAATTCATTCCCATGATGATCGGAGCGCAAAATTACGATCTGCTCCGAAGGATCAAGTCTTATTTCGACCCCAAGGGAATCTTTAACCCCGGAAAAATCGTCGATGCCTATCCCATGGATAAGGCGCTGCGATATGTTCCGGACCGTGAAGAGCCCGGCATTTCAACCCTCCTCGATTTTTCGGATAGCCTGGGTATCCTGAGAACTGCCGAAAAATGCAACGGCAGCGGAGACTGCAGGAAAACCCACCAGATGCCGGGAACCATGTGTCCCAGTTACCAGGCGACCCTGGATGAAAAGGACACCACAAGGGCCAGGGCCAACGCGCTCAGGGAGATGCTTACTGAATCTACTGGCCCAAACCCATTTGACAGAAAAGAACTTAAAGAGGTCTTTGATCTCTGCCTCAGCTGTAAGGCCTGTGCACGGGAGTGCCCAAGTAACGTGGATGTTTCCACCCTGAAGGCCGAGTTTTCGTATCAGTTCCAGGAAGCAAATGGCTATTCGCTGAGAAGCCGGCTCTTTGCACACAATGCCAGGATCACCCGGCTGCAAAGCCGGTTCGCTCCTTTATCAAATCTGCTGACGCAAAAGGGATTGGGGAGTCGGTTGATCAAACAAATGTTCGGGATTGCACCCCAGAGGACCCTGCCGGCTGTTCGTCGGGCAGACTTTGAATCCTGCCTGCGCCGGGCCAAGAAACAGCACAAGATTTACACCAAGCCCGTTGTCCTGTACATCGATGAATTTACCCGCTATTTGGACACGGAATTGGGAATTCACGGCATTGAATTGCTGGAAGGCCTTGGGTATGATGTAACGCTTTTCATGGGAGAAAGCGGACGTAGCTACCTTTCGAAGGGATTCCTGAAACAGGCAAGGGACCTGGCCCACAGGAATAAAGGGGCACTGCTGGAATTTAGCGAAAGGGGAATGCCCGTAATCGGGCTGGAACCATCCGCTCTGCTGACCTTCCGTGATGAATACAAAAGGTTTGGACTCCCTTCCCAACAGGCATCTGCCATTGCATCCAACGCTTTCCTGATCGAGGAGTTCCTGTCCATGGAAATTGACGGGGGGCGTATACGCGCAGATCAGTTTACCAGGGAATCCAGAAAAGTCAAAATACACCTGCACTGCCATCAAAAAGCCCTGGGCGACCAAAAAAGCACTTATGACATGCTGAACCTGCCTGAAAATTACTCGGTAACCCTTATCCCGTCAGGGTGCTGCGGGATGGCAGGCTCCTTTGGCTATGAAAAGGAACACTACGAGGTAAGCATGAAGATAGGCGGCCAAAAGCTTTTCCCAGCCGTTAAGAAATCCGATCCGGATGTCATAATAGCTGCCAACGGGACCAGTTGCAGACACCAGATCCTGGATGGGACGGGACGGACGGCCCGGCACCCGGTGACAATCCTAAGGGATGCCCTGCTCCTATGAGGGCTTTTACTTCTGTTTGGGTTCCCGGATGACTTTTTTGGCCATAATGGAGGAGATCAGATCAATGATGTCCATTTCCTTTAGATCTTCATCGGCATAAAATGGAGAAAGTTTGTCTTCGTCGTACCTGTAGAGCTTCCAGCGCTTGAAGTTGTATTCCA
>SBFL01000255.1 GCA_006227965.1 Bacteroidota bacterium
AGAGCAGGAAATACCCTGTGTAGGTTATCCAGGTTCCCCAGAAATCGTGGTTTACCGAAAGGACCGTCCCCTTTTCATCCTGATCAAAACTCGCCTGAAAAAAGCGGTATCCCCTGTGGTCAAGGACGTGATTCATATAGATGTCATAATCGAACGGGCGTTCGTCCAGTACGCTAATCTTGCTCATAAAGGATGAATAGGCCTTCTGGGTGCCCGGGTACTTTTCAGCGATGAAATCGTTCAGGGTGATACTGAACGGCAGCTGCCGAACCTTGGATCCATAGGCCATTTGAAAGGTCAGCTCCCCCACCTTAAACGGATCCGTATATCTGGACCGGCCTTTGCCCCCCATCAGGGCTTTTTGGACCGTTTCCCCTTGGGAGGTAATGTTTAACAGAAGTGCGTCCAGATCATTATCCATCTGCTCTTCCTCCGGAATTTGCGTAGCCTTGTAACTACCCCTGATCGGGGGTTGGGGCAAAACGAACTGTGTCCCTCCAATCGTGTAGAGGGACCTCAGATAAAGGGTCTGCAGGCTGTCTTTCCCAAGGATGCCGCTGAATTGATCGGCCATGCGCATAAAATTCCCTTCAAAAGGGGAACGGATAGACATGCTGTCTTCGGTAATGCCAATATTGATAGCCCCTTCCACCGGGTTGTTGAAGCTGAAAAGGACATCGTGGATATTTTCCACGGTGCCCTCCTCCAGATAATGATCGTGCCGGCCTCCGCCTCCGGACTCCACAATTTTCAGGAACCGGGGCCCGGATTCATCGGGAACCATCCCAAGGCGGGCATGTTCGATAAAGCCAGCGTAGGATATCTGGAAGGGGATCCCGTCAAAATCCTCTTTCCACGGGAGGGAGGACTGAATGGCTTCCTTGGTCACGATCAGATCATCTTCCAGGGCCTTCCGCTGCATCTGCCCGTCTTTTTCCCCGTCCACGAATACCGTCAGGTAGGTCTTGTCCGAATAAAAAACATTCTCCGTGGCCCCTTCCCGGATCGGCATCATACCCTCAAAGCTGATATAACGGGTCACAAAGGCCCCCACAATGATCAGTATCCAGGAAATGTGCAGCAGCAGCACCGGCCATTTTTCCCACCTGAGGAGTTTGTACCGCTTGATGTTTCCGATAAAATTGATCAGGAAGAGTGCCATGACGACCTCAAACCACCAGGCATTGTAAATCCAGATACGGGCCGTCTCGGTGCTGTACCAGCTCTCTATAAATGTCCCGAAAGCCATGGCAACCGCCATGAACAGGAACAAAAAGGCCATAAGACGTGTTGAAAAAAGAATTTTTCCAAGGGTGTGTCGCATGTTGTCAGTGTAAAAACAGCCCCAAAAATATGGGATTTGAGGCAAAAATAAGAGAGGAGTGCCTCGGTTTAAAATCTAATTTGTTAAAAAGACCTGTTTTTCGGTCGCTCGGGAACCCTATATGCGCTCCACAAGAAAGCGCCCGCAGTGTTTTTGAGGTTGTTGCCTCTCTGATTTGAATATATGGCTATTTTTACGCTGTGATACGGGTCGTACTTTTGGGAAGTGGCAATGTTGCCTATCATTTGCACAGGGCGCTGCATCGTTCAAAGGGTATTGAGCTCAAACAGGTAATCGCCAGACGAAAGGAGGCCCTTTCGGATTTTGTCCCCCCGGTTCCATTTGGCATCCCTGGTGGTCCTGTAGCAGAAGCAGATATTTATATGATCGCGGTGGCTGACGGCGCTATCGAAGCCGTTGCCGGACTGCTGGGCGGAAAGGCAGGGCTGGTCGTTCACACTTCCGGCGCCCGGGACCTGCAAGCACTAAAGGGTGTTTCCCGCCCCGGGGTCTTTTATCCACTGCAAACCTTCAGCCGGCTGCGGGAACTGGATTTTGAGGATATCCCACTATGCATCGAAACCGGCCGTCCGGAAGATCTGCCCTTGCTGCGATCGCTTGCCAATGCCCTTAGTAAGCAGGTAGTGGAATTGGATCTGGCGTCGCGAAGGCGGCTGCATCTTGCAGCGGTGTTTGTCAATAACTTCTCAAACCACATGGTTTATCTGGGGGAAGCCCTTTGCCGTGAGGCGGAACTTCCCGAAAATCTGTTGCGCCCGTTGCTGCGGGAAACCTATTCCAAACTGGAAACACTTACTGCATACCAGTCTCAGACAGGGCCGGCACGACGGGGGGACCAGATAACCCAGGAAGCGCACCTGGACCAGCTGAAGGATTCCCTCCGAAGGCAATTGTACCAGATGATTTCAGAATCCATACATCAAACCTATGACTAAGAACTACAAGGAACTCCTCAGGCATATAACCACTTTTGTTTTTGACGTGGACGGGGTCTTCACGGACAGTTCCATCCTGATCACCACTACGGGCGAACTCCTGCGAAAAATGAGCGTGAGGGACGGATATGCCGTCAAGACGGCCCTGAACCAGGGGTATCGAATTTGCATCATCAGCGGGGGCACTAATGAAGGGGTCCGCGAGCGGATGCAGGCCCTGGGGGTCACCGATATTTTCCTCGGGGCGGCCTATAAGGAAGAATCCCTCCGGGAGTATCTCATGGATTACGACATTAGGCCTGAAGAGGTGCTCTATATGGGAGACGATATCCCGGACATCCCTGCCATGCAGATGTCGGGGATGATCGCCTGTCCTCAGAATGCCGTGGCCGAGGTCAAACGAATCGCCCACTACATTTCCCACCTGGCAGGAGGTGAAGGTTGTGTAAGGGAGATCATAGAACAGGTCCTTAAGGTCCGCGGACACTGGCACACCCATTTCAACGCGGCAAACGACTGATGGCATCCCCTTGTTTCAATACATCAGGCAGGCTAATCCTGGGTTCCGGTTCTCCCAGGCGCAAAGCACTGATGAAGGCCATGGGACTGTCCTTCCAGGTACAAACGGCTGAAATAGAGGAAACCTACCCGGAAGCCCTGAAAGGGCATCAGATCACAGATTATCTGGCCATCCGAAAAAGTGAGGCCCTCAGGCCACATACCAAGGCGGGCGATCTTGTTCTCACGGCAGATACCATTGTCTGGTTTGAAGGGAGCGTTATGGAAAAACCCGTTGAAATCCGGCAGGCACGTGAAACGCTCAAACAGCTGTCCGGCAAGAGGCATGAGGTTATCACCTCTGTTTGTTTCAGGCAGGCCGGGGCAAAACGGGTCTTACATGCTGTGACCGAAGTTAAATTTGCACCCCTTGATGAAGGCATGATAACTGCCTACTTCAAAAAGGGGCATCCCCTGGACAAGGCAGGGGCTTACGGGATACAGGAATGGATCGGCCTGACTGCTGTCGAAGAGATTCGCGGTTCCTATACTAATGTGGTGGGCCTTCCCACCCAGCTGGTTTACAAAATATTAAAGGAAATGAAGTTCCCTTTAGATTAGGGAATTTTTTAAAAAAGAACGCCATATTCTCATTGATTTAAGCCAGACCCCTGCTTGTTTACAGGGGTATTCCCGAGGAGCGGCTGCAGGCCAACGCCGCAGGAGGCAACCGGGGCGAATAAAAAAACCCTGACCCCATGCCGTCGTAAAAACGCAATTTCAAATGTATCTTTGCCAGACAGTCTTCGAATGGCCTTGAAATGAATGAACTTCTTATCAATTACCAGAACGAATTACTCGGAACCCTGCTAACCCTGGGGGCCCTTGCCGTTACCCGTTTTATTTCGATAAAGGCCATCCGGAAGGTCGGTCGGATAAGCGACCTGAACGAGATCCGCACACGACTCATCATCAAATATGTGGCGGTAGGTCACTTCCTGCTCATGATTGCGATCCTCCTATTGATATGGGGTGTGAATATCCGGGAACTGGGACTGATCATATCCTCTGTATTTGCCGTAATCGGCGTGGCCCTATTTGCCAGTTGGTCCATCCTGAGCAATGTGACAGCGGGGGTCATCCTGTTTTTTTCCTTTCCGTACAAGATCGGGGATCGGATACGTATTTGGGACAAGGAATTTGAAGGGGAGAGTGAATTTGTCATAGAGGATATCCGGGCTTACCATGTACATCTGCGAAAGGATAACGGGGAACTGATAACCTACCCTAACAACCTGTTTCTCCAGAAAGCCGTATCCCTGCTGGGGATGGACCGGGGAGATGCGGATGGAAGCGATGCGGTTTAAGTTGTTAAAGAAGTTCTAAATAACCCGGGGGCCTTTTGAATCTTCCTATCTTTGAGTGCCGACTAAATTCTCCTCCTATGTTCCGATTCCTGCGCTGGTTGTTTCTCGGGCTTTGCCTGCTTCCCGCATCAATCGTTTCCCAAACAGCCACCACTCCTTCTTCCGTTTCGCTCTATAACGATCTTAAGAAACTTAACTTCCTGGGGTCTG
>SBFL01000287.1 GCA_006227965.1 Bacteroidota bacterium
TATGGGGTTTGCTTGGTTTTAGACGAACGGATCGGATAGTTGAAAAGGACCCTATCGCTTAAGAGAAAAGTGAGATCTCAGGTATTTGGCCGTAACAGGCTGACCATCTGCATCCTTGTAATTCAATCGGAACCAGTAGTCCGAGGCTGGCATGGGTTTCCCGTTAAAGGTACCGTCCCATCCGGCAGTGGCAGCATCGAGTTGTTTTAGCAGTTTACCGTACCTGTCAAAAATAAATATCTGGGGCTCTGTAAGCTGCCTGAGCCCGCTGACGCTCCAGAAGTCATTCAGCCCGTCCCCGTTAGGGGTAAAGAATGTATTGAATCCCACAACGGTAATCATTTCCGTGATGCTTCCGCAACCCTGAGTGTCCCGCATGTGCAATTGATGCGTCCCGGGTGGCACACCTCTAAAAACGGGACTGCTTTGGTAGGGACCGTCATTGAGTGCATATTCAAAGGAGCCCGGTTGGAGGGGTTCAACGGTGACTGTGTTTGAAGTCTGCATGTCCTCTACTACAATCTCTCTGATGGCGGGCGGAACTGAGCCTATAACCTCAACCGTGTCGCGAACCTCACATTGCAACCCACCCTGGGAACGCGTGGCAGTAAGGGTATAGGTTCCAGGCTGCGTAACTGTTATCTGAGGGGTTTGTTCCCCTGTACTCCAAAGGTAGGATACACCATCTTCGGGAATATCCGGCCCCAGTAAAGGTTGGCTTGTTCCAATGCATATATAGGCCTCTTCAGGCAGGTCCAACTGGGGGAGAGGCACTGAGTTGACCTCAAAACTGAGGGAAGCGTCATAACAAAGCGGATTCTCAAGAGAGGTTACCCTGTAGTACACCGTACTCGCGCCATCTTGTGGCGTCCATGAAGCAGGGAGCGGATTTGAGTCCAGGTCCGCCTCATCCTGGGTCAAATGATAACTCACGCGGAACTCATCGGTAGACTGCGTGCCAAGGGCCTGGTTATCAAGAGAATGCAATTCAAAAGAGGATTCCCCGCAAAGTTCCTGATTTACAACCTCAAAGGAACTCGCACTGGGGCTGAAGCCCACCTGTACATCACTGATGATATACTCCAGTGTATTCGTGGCAGGAATTACCGTGGTTACCTGCACCCGATAAAAGGCAGAGGCCAAAACCTGATATCCAGGCCCGGTTTCCCCTGTGATTTCCTGATACCCGCCACCTGTATCCATATACCACTGGTACTCGATCGCATTTTCGGCAGTGGCATCGAGAAATACCGGATCTCCTTCACAGACCACAATTGGGGGTCCCAGCAGGTTGCTTACAATAGAGCAATCTAAGGCATCATAAGGGTTGGTAACAAAAATCTGGCCCGTAAACTGAATGGAAAAACCGCTGTTGACGTTGCTGAAATTATTCACCAACAGGTAGTAGTCCTGCCCGGGCTCCACTTGCAGCCAGGGCTCATATTGCACGGTGGCTGTATCTCCGGTGGGGTCTTCCCCCACCCCCATGTAGGTATTCTCATCCTGGTTATCAAAGAAGTTACACCGCACCGGTTCACCTAAATTACCACAATCAGATGCCCGGTACAGGGCAAAATCCCAGTCCTCCGAGGAATCGAAACCGATGTTGAAACCGAGCTGCCCGGAGGCTCCCGTGCGGAACCGGTACCAGGCCGAATTGGATTCTATAACGCCAGACATACTCCGCTCCAGACACCCGGTGCTGTCCCGCGCGACGAAGTCATTTATGCCATACCCCTGCACGCCCCCATTAATAGGGGTATTATTACAAATAGGGATCGCGTTGCTACAGTCCGGGGAAACCTGCCCCCTAAGACATATAAAAACTAGGATAAAGCCAATGGTCAGCATGGTGCATTTCCACCGCATAGTATCTTGGAAATTACATTAGGATTTAAAAATAGAGGAGGGTACAGCTTAACACTAATTTATGTTGTGTATGCCCTAAAACAAGCCGTAAAATGCCATTTTATGTATATCTTTGCCCTTTGTAAATCGAATGTCTGATGAAAATTGATCCTGCCTTGGAGACATCTCGGGATTCCTACGGGGACGACCATTTTTCAGCATCGGAAGAGACCCCTATGCGGGAGGATGCCTTTATGCTGAGTGACTCCGAAAAGATTGAGCGGATCTCCCGGAATGTAAGGGATATTATGCTCACCCTCGGGCTTGATCTCGATGATGATAGCCTGAATGGCACCCCGGACCGTGTGGCCAAAATGTACGTTAAGGAGGTCTTTGGAGGCCTGCATCCGGATCGCCGGCCAAAATCCTCTACCTTCCACAACAAATACAAATACGGGGAAATGCTGGTGGAGAAAAACATCACGGTATACAGCACCTGTGAACACCACCTGCTGCCCATCGTGGGGAAAGCCCATATCGCCTATATCTCAAATGGTTCGGTTGTCGGTTTGTCCAAGATGAACCGCATTGTGGATTACTACGCCAAAAGACCACAGGTACAGGAACGGATGAGCATTCAGATCGTGCGGGAACTTCAGAAAGTACTCGGTACCGAGGACGTCGCCTGTGTTATCGATGCCAAGCACCTCTGCGTTAATTCAAGGGGTATACGGGATGTGGACAGTAGTACAGTGACGGCTGAATATGGCGGACGCTTTAAGGAAGAGGGCGTAAGGCGGGAATTTCTCGACTACATCAATCTGGAAACCGAATTCTAAGGAATCTTGACTATGGCCCTTTATGAGGAACAGACCCTGAAGATCTACAATTCCCTTAGCAGTCAGAAAGAAGTTTTCCAACCCATTCATGAAGGACATGTGGGCATGTATGTCTGTGGCCCCACTGTTTACAGCAAGGTTCACCTGGGGAACTGCCGTACCTTTATGTCCTTCGATATGGTCTACAGGTACCTGCTCCACCTCGGATACAAAGTCCGGTTTGTCCGGAACATCACCGATGCGGGCCACCTGGAGGATGATGCAGACCAGGGAGAGGACAAGATTTCAAAAAGGGCCCGCCTGGAAAAAATCGAACCCATGGAAGTGGTTCAGCGCTATACGGTGGATTTCCACAACATCCTTAGGAAATTCAACCTGCTGCCCCCCAGCATAGAACCGACGGCCACAGGGCATATCGTGGAACAAATTGAGATCATCAAGATCATCCTGGACCGGGGATATGCCTACGAAAAAAACGGGTCTGTCTATTTCGATGTCCAAAAATTCAACAAGGTTTACCACTACGGCAAACTCAGTGGCAGAAAACTGGAGGACATGATCGCAAACACGCGGGAACTGACGGCGCAGGATGAAAAAAAGAACTCCCAGGATTTTGCCCTCTGGAAGCGGGCTGAGCCCCAGCATATTATGCGGTGGCCCTCTCCCTGGGGAGAAGGATTCCCCGGCTGGCATTTGGAGTGCACCGTTATGAGCACTAAGTACCTGGGAGAGACCTTTGACATCCACGGCGGGGGCATGGACCTCAAATTCCCGCATCACGAATGTGAAATTGCCCAGTCTGAAGCCAGTTACGACAAAAGTCCGGTACGCTACTGGATGCATGCCAACATGCTCACCCTGAACGGGAAAAAAATGGCTAAATCCACAGGAAACAATCTGCTTCCCGACGAAATCTTCAGCGGCGAAAACAAAATCCTCAGCAAGCCATACCCTCCGTCGGTGATTCGTTTTTTCATGATGCAGGCACACTATACAAGCATCCTGGACCTGAGTGACGAGGCCCTTCTGGCGGCGGAAAAAGGGTATACCCGTCTTATGGATGCCCTGGATCTTATGGAACACCTCCCTGTTTCTTCCAGTTCAGACCTGGATTTAAAGGGATGGCGGCAGCGTTGCTACGATGCCATGAATGACGACTTCAACAGTCCGGTCCTGATCGCACACCTGTTCGAAGGGGTGAAATGGATCCATCTGATCCGGGAAGGGAAACAGACCCTTGATGCAGGGGGTAAAACCCTGTTTCAGGACACCATGAAAGGCTTTGTCTTTGACGTCCTGGGCATGGAATCTGCCCATGCCGAATCCGTGGACACCGAAAAACTGGACGGGGCGGTACAACTGCTGATCAAGATGCGGAACAAGGCCCGGGCCGACAAGGACTATGCCACTTCCGATGAAATTCGGGATGCCCTAAGCTCCCTGGGGATCCAGCTTAAGGACGGAAAGGAAGGAACCACCTACAGCCTTTGATCATTCACCTTCTGCTGGGAGGCACCTGACTTGGATTGCTCCCGGTTCTTCAATACCCGGTTGAAAGAGGGTTAGTCTTCCATTCCACAACACATCATACACTTCTCTGATTATGAGGTAGGATCTTTCTCTAGAATTCCTACCTGTTAACCCATTTCAAATTGTACCG
>SBFL01000336.1 GCA_006227965.1 Bacteroidota bacterium
TGAACAAAAAACCTAAAAAAAAAATTGAAACGGGGTTGAAAATTTGCTTTTTTTTTTGCAAGTTCTAAGCGCTTCATCCTTCCTTTTAAAGATAGCATTTTTCATCCAATAAATATGCACTTCCATGAGATTTCATTTCGGGTTCGCTATGGGGAAACAGACCAGATGGGTGTGGTCTATCACGGGAATTATGCCCAATACCTGGAGATGGGACGGGTAGAGTGGTTGAGATCCTTTGGCATATCTTACAGAAGCATGGAAGAAAACGGGATCATGCTGCCTGTAATTTCACTGAGCATCCAATATATAAGACCGGCCGTTTATGATCAGCTGATCAGGGTGCGCACCCACCTGAAAAATATACCTACCGTCCGTATCTCATTTGCGTATGAAATTGAGGATGAAACAGGGGAATTACTGGCGTCTGCCGAATCGGACCTTGCCTTTTTGGATACCCGCACCAGAAAACCGGTCCGCCCTCCTGCGGAATTGATGGAAAAACTCCTGGAATAAGGCCTCAGTAAGCCGTTTTCCGGTTGACCGTTACCTGACCCAGGGCACGAATACCCCTGCGGATTTCTTCACATTGCTCCAGAGGCACACCAAGTTCGAGGCTGCAATCCAGCTCCATCCTTTGGGAGCGAAGATTTAATTTGTGCTGGGAGATGAATCGCATCACAGCGTCTAGCAGGGGGTATTGAAAATCAAGGGTGAGAATGCAAACGGGAACCCTGGTCACCAGGGTAGCTTCCTGAAGGGTACCCCGGGCGGTTTCCCGGTAGGCCTGTATGAGGCCGCCCACTCCGAGTTTTGTCCCCCCGTAAAAACGTACTACGCAAACCAGTATGTTAAAAAGGTTTTCCGACTCAATTTGGTGGTAAATAGGGGCGCCGGCAGAATAGGCTGGCTCCCCGTCGTCATTGATCCGGATCGCTGGTTTTTCAACTCCGACCCTGTAGGCATAACAGATATGGGTGGCATCCGGGTATTCTTTCCAGAGTTTGTCAATCTGATGCGCTGTTTCTTCCGTGTTTTTCACCGGGAATACCCACCCCAGGAATTTGCTTTTCCTTTCCTTTAGCTGGTAAGGCCCTGATGCCTGAACAACAGTCTTGTAGGGTTCGGGCTTTGACATTATGAAAAACTGATTAGAAGGATGCTTGCAACGGCCAGGGCAATGCCGGTCCAGTTCCTGCGGCTCATGGGCTCGCGGAACAGGAGGATTCCCAGGAGTGTCGTGAGCAGGACAATGGAAACATTGTTCAATGTAAAAATGGAAGCGCTGTTGAGCCCTTTGAATTGGAGTGCCCGAAGCAGGAAATACACCGAGAAGAAATTCGGAATTCCCAGGGCCACCCCTCCAAGGATGGTAACAGGGTTCCAGCGTAGTAAGTCCCGGGGGGTGCGGATCAGCAGGATGACCAGCCCGGACAGGGCCGCAAACCCGAAAATCGCGGCAGAAAATACAGAGAATTCAGATTCCGGGACCCGGGTTGCCTGTAAATATTTAATGCTCGAATCGATAATCCCCGATCCCAGAAAAACAAGAAGCGGTAACACGATTATTCGAGGGCCACGCTTAAAACGCCTTTGACCATCTTTGAGAGAGGCAAAGAAGACAGCCACAAGCGCTGCGAGGATCCCGGCCAGCTTCATCGGGCTCAATTGTTCACCGTACAGGATCAACCCGGCGAGCACGGGGATGACCAGCGACATTTTTGTCGCTACAGAGGCCACAGAAACTCCAAGCTGCTGGGAGGTGCGCGCCATCAGATTGAAAATCACCATGAAGAGGACTCCTAAAAGAAGGGCCCCGGTCAGCCAGGGTTGTGCCGGGATTTCTGACAGCTGCACCGGGCCCCTGTACATCGAAAGGCCGGTAAAAAAGGCGGTCAGGTAATTTACAACGATGGCGTGAAAGGTGGAAATCCTGTACGTGCGGTAGGCTCTGAATACCACGAAAATCAGGCTTGAACATCCAATACTCCAGATCAGGTCCCACATTTAGGAAAGTTTTTTGTGCAATTCGAGGATGGTTTCCCGTCCTACCTGCAGGTGCCAGGTCCGAATTCCGAGGCTTGAGGCACTTTTGGTATGTTCCCGGGTGTCGTCGATAAAGAGGGTCTCTTCGGGGGTCAGGCGGTTCTCCTGCAGTACGAATGCAAAGATTTCCGGCTGTGGTTTCCGCATTCCGATCTCATGGGAAAGATAGAATCCCTGGAAGCAATTCCGAAACCGCTGATAATCCCGATTTCCTATATTCTGCTTCGCCTGCTCCATATGCAGGGGATTTGTATTGCTAAGAAGGAACATCCGGTAATTCCCGGTTGCTTTCAGGGCTTCAAGGAAGTCGAGGCGTTCTGTGGGAAAGCCGCTGACGGTGGCATTCCAGATCCGACGGACCTCATCTTCCCGGCTCCCGGGCAACCTTCGGCAGACTTCCCCCAGAAACCAATCCGTTGGGATTTGGCCGGTTTCGTATTCCTGACTCAACCGGACCAGTTCCGGACCCGCTGCCTGCAGCCCGAAGTTTTGAAGACCCCTGGATACGGCCTGCATATCCAGGTCGATTAGCACACCGCCGAAATCAAAAATAAGGTTTCTAATCATTACGCACGATTCTGATCCGGTCGTTCTCCAAAGTCCATTCCCGCAGAAGGTTTCCTTTTAGGGCAGGAGCCTCCAGCCCGGATCCCAGGAAGGATATGCCTTCTATTATCCGGGCTTCATCCCATAAACCCGAATTAATAAAGCTGTTCAGGGTATGGGCCCCTCCCTCCACCAGGACGCTGAGCACCTCAGATTCCCAGAGGGAATGCAGGATCTCTGCCACCGGTTCCGATTCTTTTTTAATCCCTTTGTAATGGATTTTCCCCCTGTTTTCAGGAATTATCCCGGCCTTGCAGAATATCAGGGTATCCTCCGTGCCATCCAGCAGATGAAAGTGTTCCGGGACCTTCAGTTCCCGGTCAATCAGCACCCGAAGCGGGCTTCGGCCATTCCAGTACCTGCTATTGAGGCGGGGATTGTCTTCCAGGGCGGTCCGGGTTCCCACCAGAATGGCCCCTTCCTCACTGCGCCATTGATGCACCAGTTGGCGGGAGGCCTTCCCTGAGATCCAGAAAGGCTCCGGGGAAGACTCCCTTAAATGCCGTGGTGGCGCCATAAATCCGTCGCAACTCTGGGCCCATTTCAGGATTACATACGGACGTTTTTTTTCGTGATAGGTAATAAAGCGTCGGTGGTGTTCCCTGCAGGCATCCCCCAGGACACCGGTGTTGACCTCGCAGCCATGCTCCCGGAGTTTATCAATGCCCCTACCCCCGACTTTTTCATGGGGGTCCTGCGTGCCGATCACCACCCTTGGGATGCCCATTTCCAGGATCAGGTCCGTGCAGGGCGGGGTTTTGCCGTGGTGGCAACAGGGTTCCAGGGTGACGTAAAGCGTGGCCTCTTTCAGGAGGGAGGGATCTGACACGGACCGGATGGCCCGTACCTCTGCATGCGGGCCGCCGAAGGGGCTGGTATACCCTTCGCCTATGATATGGTCCCCGTGTGTGATTACCGCCCCAACCATGGGGTTCGGAGCGGTGGTCCCCAAACCGTTCAGGGCGATTTGAAGACAGCGGGAAATGTATTTTTCGTGTATATTCACCCGGCAAAAATAGCATATAGAAAATGAATCCCCTCGACCTTTGCATCCGCCCGGTACTTCCACGGGATAACAAGATGCTGGCAGGTGTTATCCGGGAGGTGTTGATCGAAATGGGTGTCCCCAAAAAAGGGACGGCCCTGGGCGATGCCTCGCTGAAATCCATGTATGAAGCCTATCAGGCGCCAATGAGCGCCTACTGGGTGGTTGCAGATGCCTCCGGAATTTGGGGCGGGGCGGGAATTGCCCCGCTGGAGCTGGCTGAGAGAAGGGTCTGCGAATTGCAAAAAATGTACTTTAAAAGGGAGCTGCGGGGCCTGGGTTGGGGAGATCGCCTGATCCGAATAGCCCTGGACCGCGCTGCAGAACTGGGGTTTGAATACTGTTACCTGGAGACCATGCCCTACATGCAGGCTGCCCAGAAGCTCTATCTGGGGCACGGTTTTCAATACCTTGAATACCCCCAGGGAGACACTGGCCATACAGCCTGTACAGTCTGGATGGAAAAAAAATTGGACCACTGATGAAAGAGTCATTCTTGCGCGACATCAGGCAACAGTTCAGGGATGCCCTCAAAGACCGGTACCCTCCCGGGGAAATCTCGAGTATTTTTCACCTGCTGACCTCGCATTATTTCGGATTCCCCAGGACCCAGCTGGCCATGGAACCCCAAACAACCCTCAGCCCTGAAAAA